>JBDSPQ010000198.1:0-3271 GCA_039930305.1 Ginsengibacter sp.
AAAAAAATATCCCGGTCGGCTTCAAATAAAGCTGGATAAGGAAAATAATTCACCACAGATTTACCATGAAATCAGGTCGGTGTGTCAGGGCTTGAAAAAGGTACTTATCAATTAATTATTATGAAAAGAATAGTGATTTTATTTTTTACTATACTAACGGTGATGTTCACATGTACTAATGAAACTTTCGCGCAGCAGATGGCAGGGGATGTTAAGACGCTTGTGGTATAACTGTAGCAGAAAATAGCGCTGCTACAGATACACTGCTTCGCGTGAAGGAATAGAACAAAATCTATTGCAGGCAATTGTAACAAAACTGATCAGCAAGATTTCCCTGAACTCATTGACTGCAACGCAGTTTTCCTGCATTAAATATTACAGTATTAGTATTGCAAAGTCATTTGTATTTTTAAGCATACGAAATACTTGACAAAATTTGTAAAAAAAAAGCCCGAATAAATGACTTACGAAAAGCTGCATCAGGTAATCCCTGAAATATTTGAAAATATATCCGCTCAGATACCAACCTATAAGAATAGCGAAACAGACTGGCGGATTTCAGACGGTAATGTAGCCGTGTGCATCATCGATGACGCGGGAAACATTTACGGAAGAATATGGGGAAAGGATAAGGTACGAGGCCGCAGTTTTTTTGATGTCGCTTACCGAAAAGCTTCGCAGGTTTGGATCACCGGGTATGCTACCGGTGAATACGAAAAACTCGTATTCGCTGACAAGATCGATTATAAAGACTTTGGTATTGAACTGCCCGATCTTATGGGATGGCAAGGTGGCCAGCAGATCATGCTGGACGATGATACCCGCATCTCTTGCGGATTCAGTGGTTTCGAGGGTGTGAACGACCTCGCCATAGTTAAGAAAGCCGCCGATGAAGTGATGCGTAACAGGATTTGAATTCATTTTCGCTTTTACTAAATTTTCTTTGCGAGCTAACCAAAAAAAATCCCGCTACCAGCGGGGAGTTTGATTCATCCGGATTGAAATTATTTTTTCTTATTCGTTTTTTATCCCTTATATCCGGATTAGTATTTTTTAGCCAGTACTGGCTTAGTAATTATGACGGTTACTTAATTTGTCCAAACTTAAAAGTGTATTTATCTCAGCATTAATATCAGTACTATCACCTACATTTAAAACATATTTCAAAAAGAAAGCTTATGACATCAAATTTCTTTTTTCTCATTGGCACTTTAAGCGTCATGTTTTCCAAGGCGTCAGCCCAAACTCCCGCAAAGGATTCTGCTGATATTCCCGTTCCTTCGGAAATAAAATCCATTACAAAACACAGCGCAGTCATCGGCGGCAAAACCATCAACTACACAGCTACTGCCGGAGCATTAATTATAAAAAATGAGAAGGACGAGCCGATCGCCTTCTTCGGATATACGGCTTACGCCAAAGATGATGATAACAATAAAAGGCCTGTGACCTTTTCTTACAACGGCGGGCCCGGCTCCTCTTCGTTCTGGCTGCACGTAGGTGTAATAGGCCCCAGGAAAATTATCGTTAACGATCCCGGCTACAACCCGCCGCCACCTTATACATTTGAGGATAATACCAATTCAATTTTAGATGTAACAGATATCGTGATGATTGATCCCGTCGGCACAGGCCTGAGCCATGCGGTTGCAAAAGCAAAAAACAAAGACTTTTGGGGAGTGGACCAGGATATTAAATCGATAAGCAATTTTATCAAGCAGTATGTTACTGATAATAGCAGGTGGAATTCTCCAAAATTTTTATTAGGCGAAAGTTACGGTACCATGCGATCTGCGGGCGTAGTAAATTATTTGCAGGAAAATATGGGGATGGCCATGAATGGTGTCATACTGGTTTCGTCAGTACTGGATCTGCGAACGCTTACTTTTCAACCGTATGATGATCTGCCTTTCATCCTGTATTTGCCGTCTTACGCCGCCACGGCGTGGTATCACGATAAAATCAGCAATAAGCCAGCAAGCTTGGAAGCATTTATCAAAATGGCAGAAGATTTTGCAGGAAGTGAATATGCATCAGCCCTGGTAAAGGGAGATAATCTGCCTGCTACAGAAAGAGAAGCTGTTCTTAATAAATTAGCAGGGTTCACAGGCTTAAGCAAGGAATATCTTAGCCGCGCAAATCTTCGGGTCACTGAGCCGCAGTTCACCCAGGAGCTTTTGCGCAACGAGCATAAAACTGTTGGCAGGCTCGACTCGAGGTACAAAGGCATCAATCAAAATTTGCTGAGTGAAAGTTCTGCCACAGATCCACAATCTTCCGCCATCAGCCCCGTATTTACTACAGCTTTCTTAAGCTATTATTACGGAGAGCTAAAGATGGATAAAAAAAATGTTTACCAAACGTCGGCTTACAATACCGAAGGATTTGAATGGGATTGGAAGCATAAAAAAAGTGCCTCTCTTTTTGGCGAAGACCCTTCAACACCTAACACAACTGTAGACCTGGCTGAAGCGATGAGCAACAATCCCCATCTTAAAGTTTTAGTTTTGAACGGTTATTACGATCTTGCTACGCCCTTCTTCGCTACAGAATATACTTTCAGCCACCTGGCATTAGATACCAGTTTACGATCAAACATTCAATTGAAATACTATTCGGCCGGCCACATGATGTATATAAATTCAACTTCTGCCAATGCATTTAAAAAAGATGTGGCAGCATTCATTACAGGAGCGGTTAGAAAAGAATAAAATATCAACGGCCACAGAAGTTGTTGCAGCGCTGAAATTACCCGCCTTACCTGCACGCTTTGCGATTTTCACCTACCTCTTTATGCCTCTTTGAATCTTAAACTTGGCAAGGCTTGAGTTGGAACAAAGAGTGGCATTGCCTGTCCTGTTTTGAAATAATTTTCTTCCTTTTATTTTGCCCGGAGATGTATCACCTGACCTCCGCCGGCAGCCAGGTCAAGAGTGAGCTTCGTTGCCTTGTTTACATCTTTTGATTCCTTCATCAAAAGATTGGGATGGCGTACGGCATCCGGCACATCGTTATATATTTTTGCCGCATAATTTCCTGAAGGTAAAAAGCCAAGAGGTATGGTAATGGTTCGCGCAGTGGTATTATTGATAGTACCCACATACCAGTCGGTTGCCTTTCTTCGTGCAACCGTTACCCATTCACCCACCCCCGCTCCGGGTACTACGGTTTCATCCCATACAGTGGGCATTTCAGTTAATAGCTCAAAGCCATCCAGCCCTTCATAAGCTTCCGGCTCGTCGCATACCATCGACATATGGTTTTCCAACAC
>JBDSPQ010000199.1:0-9740 GCA_039930305.1 Ginsengibacter sp.
ATTTTTTATGAAACTAAAAATTAAATAGAATGGTTGTGGCAATAATTGGGACCGGGTTGATAGGTGGCTCAATGGCAATTGCTTTACGTGAGAAAAATATTGCTTCACATCTGGTAGGTGTTGATTCTAATGCCGAACACAGAGAACAAGCCTTAGCTTCTGGATTGGTAGATGAAATGTTGGAACTTCATGAAGCCGTAAACAAATCTGATGTAGTAATTGTTGCTACCCCTGTAGATGCTTCAGCCAATTTAATAAAGGAAGTCCTGGACCTGGTTGTGCACCAAACGGTAATCGACGTAGGGTCAACTAAGCAGGTTATTTGCCAATTGGCCGCAAAACATAAAAACAGGAAACGATTCGTTGCAACACATCCCATGTGGGGAACCGAATTTAAAGGGCCCCTTGCTGCAGTTGAGGGTGCATTCACCGATAAGGCAGTAGTGATCTGCAATCAGGACGAAAGTGCCGAAGATGCCCTTGAGTTTACAAAAGAAATGTATCGGGCGCTCGGCATGCACCTTATATATATGGATGCTGCGCCACATGATGTTCATGCGGCCTATATAAGCCATATTTCTCACATCACTTCATTTGCACTCGCGAATACGGTTCTCGAAAAAGAACGGGAAGAAGATGCAATTTTTGAATTAGCCAGTGGAGGTTTTGAGAGTACTGTAAGGTTGGCAAAGAGTAACCCCGAGATGTGGGTGCCGGTTTTCCGCCAAAACCGGGAAAATGTTTTAGATGTTTTGAATGAACATATCTCACAATTGAGAAAATTTAAAAGTTGCCTTGAGAAGGAAAATTATGAATACCTGACGGAACTTATTGAAAATGCCAATAAAATATCCAGGATATTAAAATAAATTTTTTAGTGATATTAAGAGAAGCAGGCATCGGGGATATTGATCAAATACAGATTGTCAGGCATGCTGTAAAGGAAAATGTTTTATCCGATCCGGCACTGGTAACAAACGAAGATTGTATTGAATATTTGACGAAAAGGGGTAAAGGATGGGTGTGCGAAATCGATAACCTGATTGCGGGTTTTGCAATTGTAGACTTAAAAGATCAAAATATATGGGCGCTATTCGTTCATACTGATTTTGAGAAAAATGGATTTGGAACGATGTTACATAATACTATGCTGACATGGTATTTTAGTAAATCTAAAGACAAAGTTTGGTTATCAACGAGTCCGCGTACACGAGCCGAAATTTTTTACAGGAGACAGGGATGGCAGGAAAATGGAACTTATGGTAAGGGAGAAATAAAATTTGAAATGACTTTCGAAAACTGGCAAAAAATAAAACTTAATCATGGCCATCAGTCTTAGCTGATAATTTAAAATTAAATTTACAATGCAAACAGAAACAAAAACGATGAAACAGGAAATTCAGGAAAAGTGGGCGAAGCGCCCGGTAATCATCAGCGGCCCGTGTAGCGCCGAAACAGAAGAGCAGGTAATAGACACAGCCACCCGCCTCGCTAAAACAGGCAAGGTAGATGTGCTGCGCGCGGGCATTTGGAAGCCGCGCACTAAGCCCGGAATGTTTGAAGGTATTGGGGTAAAGGGTCTTCCCTGGATGGCAAGTGCAAAAAAAATAACTGGTCTTCCTATTACTGTGGAGGTGGCAACGGCAAAACACGTGGAGGATGCATTGCAGTTTGATGTGGATATGCTTTGGATTGGAGCAAGAACCACTGTAAATCCTTTTAGTGTTCAGGAGATATGCGATGCATTACGAGGCGTAGACATCCCTGTTTTGATAAAGAATCCAATCAACCCCGATCTCGAATTATGGAGTGGTGGTATCGAACGATTACATAAGGTTGGGGTGAAACAAGTGGGGATGATCCACAGAGGTTTTTCAAATTACGGAAATACCGAATTCAGGAATGCACCAATGTGGCATCTTCCTATTGAGATGAAGCGGCGTTTCCCGGGCATGTTGCTCATCTGTGATCCATCTCATATATGTGGCAATCGGACTTCGTTGCAGGCAATTTCGCAAAAAAGTATTAACCTGGATTTTGACGGCCTGATGATCGAAAGCCATATTGATCCTGACAATGCATGGAGCGATGCTAAACAACAAATCACGCCCGAGCGTCTTTCGGAAATACTGGAATCCCTGATCTGGAGATTTGAAAATACCGATGAAAAAGAGTTTTTAACGGCATTGGCTACCCTGCGCGAACAGATCAATCATATAGATGATGAGCTCCTTACACTCTTAGGACAGCGGATGAAAATTGCTGATAAAATCGGTGTATATAAAAGAGACAATAATATTACAATCCTTCAAACTAACCGCTGGAACGATATATTGGCAAGAGCTTTTACAAAAGGAGACAAGCTTGGACTTAGCAGGGATTTTATTACCAAATATTTCGACGCAGTTCACCTGGAAAGCATTAACCACCAGAATAAAATAATGAATGACTAATAAGCCAGTCTCCGAACAATATCATTTTGCCGGCAGGAGTGTTGATGGTTATTTTAATGCTGACTTTTCGATGTTGGACTCAATTCTGCCATTGGCAAATAATATTTTTATCACTGATGAAAATATATTCAAGGCGCATGCTGAAAAATTTTCTGGAAAGAAGACCATTGTGATAAAACCCGGAGAAGGTCACAAAAACCAAACTACAGTAAACTACCTGATTGATGAATTGATCCGGCTTGGCGCTGACAGAAAGACTTTCCTAACGGGAGTAGGGGGCGGTGTTGTAACAGACATCACCGGCTTCGTGGCATCTATATATATGCGTGGTGTTCCCTTCGGCTTTGCCCCTACAAGTATATTGGCCATGGTTGACGCATCTATCGGTGGAAAGAATGGTATTGACGTAGGTGTTTATAAGAATCTGGCAGGTGTTATCAATCATCCAAAATTTCTATTATATGATTATAATTTTTTAGAAACATTACCTGATGCCGAGTGGATAAATGGATTTTCAGAGATTATTAAACATGCCTGCATAAAAGACAAAAATATGTTTGCATTCCTGGAAAAAAACTCCTTAATGCATTTCCAGGCATCAATAGACCTTGTCTCAAAACTTATCAGGAAAAATGTTGACATAAAATATAAAGTGGTTGCAAAAGATGAACATGAAACGGGTGACAGGAAGCTTCTAAATTTTGGTCATACTATTGGCCATGCCATTGAAAATACCAGCAGGTTGTCTCATGGGCATGCAGTGAGTATTGGCATGGTAGCGGCGTGCCGTATTTCAGAAAAGACCGGTAATTTTACGAAAGAAGACAGTCTTCGTGTCATAAAACTTTTGAAACAGTACGAACTGCCGGTAAAATACAGGTTCAATAAAAGCCAGGCCTGGCAAACATTACAGCACGATAAAAAGAAATCGGGTACGTCAATCAGCTTTATTATTTTAAATAAAATAGGGAAGGCATCCGTACTGCCTATCGAGCTCCAAACACTTAAAAAAATATTTAAAGAAATTTCATTTTGACAGTAAATATTATGCCTTCGGAAATCTCGGGGAGTATACAAGCGCCCTCATCAAAAAGCAGTATGCAGCGTGCATGTGCTGTGGCGTTAATAGCTGGTGGCACTACCATAATCGAAAATGCGGGTACGAGCAATGATGAAAATGCCGCTTTGGATATTGTCAAAAAACTGGGGGCATCAGTTGATAAAGTAAAAAAGCAAATCATAATTACTGCTCCACGAACGATATTTATTTCTCCGGAAAAACAAAAGCACCTGATTGTTTCATGTGGCGAAAGCGGTTTATCTCTGAGGATGTTTGTGCCTATCGCGGCGCTATACAATCATGATATCACTTTTACCGGAGAAGGCAGCATACTTACCAGGCCAATCAATTTTTTTGACGAGGTGCTTCCCAAGGTAAACGTTTCGGTCAGTTCCAATAACGGAAGATTGCCCATAACGGTTAGCGGGCCTTTGAAACCGCGAAATATAACTGTTGACGGTTCACTCAGCTCTCAATTTTTGACTGGTTTGTTGATGGCATTTGCGAGAGCCTGTATAACTCCGGTAACCGTAACCGTTAGTAATCTTACCAGTAAGCCTTATATAAGCCTTACATTGGACATTTTGAAATATTTTGGTTTTAGAATTGAAAATGACGACTTCAGGAAGTTTACTGTTTTTCCACGTACAGGTGGCAGTGAATTTAGTACTAAATATACGGTGGAAGGCGACTGGAGCAATACCGCTTTCTTGCTGGTAGCGGCCGCTATAGGTGGCGAAGCAATGGTCACCGGGGTGGATATGAATTCTTCCCAGGGTGATAAAAAGATTATCAACGCGCTTGAAGATTGTGGTGCCACCGTGAGAGTTGACCGAAGTACGGTATTTGTCAAAAAAAATAAGATGTCAGCATTTAGGTTTGACGCTACAGATTGCCCGGATTTATTTCCCCCGCTTGTTGCCCTTGCGGCTTATTGTAGCGGGACATCAGAAATTACCGGCGTGGAACGGTTAAAGTACAAGGAAAGTAACAGAGGCCTTACCCTAAAAAAAGAATTTGCCAAAATGAAAGTTCCTTTGGAACTGGATGGCAATATAATGAGGATAACCGGTGGTAAGGAAGTGAGAGGTGCTTCTGTGAGTTCACATAACGATCACAGAATTGCTATGGCATGTACAGTTGCCGGATTAAATTCAAAGGGTAATACTCAGATAAGCCAGGCGGAAGCCGTAAAAAAATCATATCCCGGATTTTACGATGACATGAAGCTGATGAAAGCTAATTTAACCATCTCATAATGTGATGGCTTACTCTTTATAATAGCTTTGGGTGAAATAATTGACATTCTTCTCTTTTTTCTTTAACTCATTTCAAGAAGTTTAAATTCATTTACCAACCTTATTTTGGCGGAAGATGAAATAATGAACAATTATTTATAAATTTAGTTATGGGGAGAATAGAGGAGGCAAAACTCTACATGACCTGTATTAATGCTGTATAAAAAATTGTTGTCAATAGAAATTGCGGAACCACCGGGAATATTAAATAGCTTTTATGGAACCCCCCAGAACTATCATTCAAGCCTTTTCCCGCGAGGGCCTTTTGAGATATTATTTACTTATTTCTATTACGCTCTTATATTCGGCTATCTGCATTAGCCAGGATAAATATGCAATAAAAGGTGTTCTTGACCTGACTAACCGTGACTGGAATAAAGACGGTATAGCCGATCTTAGCGGCGAATGGGCGTTTTATTGGAACACACTTTATGATCCATCAAAGCCCGGCGAAAAGTCCCCGAGCCACGGAACTTACATTGATGTGCCCGACTTTTGGAATTCGTATGTGCCCGATGCAGGCTTTTTTAAGCCGGCCTTTGGCTTTGCGACTTACAGGATAATGGTGATATGTCCACCGGGTGTAAAAAATCTCGACTTAAAGTTTTTAACGGTTGCATCTAATTTTAAATTATTTGTCAACGACGCGCAACTAACTGAAATAGGAAAAGTAGGTCGGGTAAAAAAAGAAGCGCGACCCGATTACCGCCCGGTAATCATCCCCGTGACTCCGATCAATAATAAACTGGACATAGTGATCCAGGTTTCAAATTTCAACTATAGCGCTGGCGGACTTTGGGATTATATAAAATTAGGTCCCCATCCGCAAATACAAAACTATCAAATACAAAAAATCGCTGTTGATTTTTTTATTGCCGGTAGTTTTTTTCTGATAGCAATTTTTTACCTCGTTGTTTTCATATATTTTCCTAAGAGGAAGGCAGCATTGTATTTCAGTTTATTCTGCCTGATATTGGCGATGCGCCCGCTGGTTACCGGCGAAATGGGTATTTTGTATATCACTAATTGGAATTGGAGAGTAATAAAGCATGTCGAATTTATTGGATTGTTCTTAACGGTCCCCGTATTGTCCTTATTTACGTATGAACTTTTCCCTAAAGAATTTCCAAAAAAAATACTCCGCCTCATATTGCTTGCAAGTTTACCTTTTGTATTGTTGGGAATCTTTGCAACCCCTTTTATTTTCAGGTATGCACTAAGGCCTTTTCAGGTAGAGATGCTACTTGCCGGAATTTTCGGAATTTATGTTTATACAATGGCAGTAAAAAGGAAACGGCCGGGAAGTGTGTATTTTCTCACAGGTGTCGTTATACTATTTATAACGATCATCAATGATATCTTATACAATAGTTTGATTATAGAAAGCGTCAATTTAATTTACGCGGGCCTTTTTATATTGATCATTTCGCAAGCGATTGCGCTTTCCAGGCAATTTTTCTGGACGTTCTCAAAACTTGAAATACTCAATAATCAGCTTAGGTTAATGAACGAGGAATTAAGTCAAAAAAATCTGGACATAGTTGAGGTAAATGACCAGCTAAAAAAAGTTAATGCTGAGTTGGACATTTTGGTTTCGAGAACCTCCCACGATCTCAGGTCGCCACTAACATCGGTTGTGGCCTTGGTTCACATCATAAAAAAAGAGACGAATGAAGGGAAAAGGCATGAATATCTCGAAATGCAACGCCGCACTCTGCACCGGCTTAATGTCTTAATCACGGACATATTGGATTTCGCAAGAAATAAAAGAACCGACTTGCTTTACGAACCTGCGGATTTCCTGGAATTAGTAAATAGCGCTTTACAGGACCACCAGTTTTCTGACAATTCATCACATATTCAAAGGATCACCGAGGTAAAACAGGATTTTATATTTATCACGGATGTTTCAAGGATAAATATGATTCTCTATAACCTTATTTCTAATGCTTTAAAATACCACGACAAGCAAAAAGAATATTCTTTTATAAAAGTAGACATTAACGTAAGTGAATATGAAGCGCGGATAGAAGTTTCTGACAATGGCAGTGGCATTGCTCCCCAGAATGTTGAACACATATTCTCTATGTTTTATCAAGCGGATAAATCCTTCAAAGGATCAGGCCTGGGTCTGTATATTTTGCACGAGGCAGTGCAGAAATTAGGAGGAAATGTCGTCCTGGAATCCGCTTTAGGAGAAGGTACTAAATTCATTGTTGTTATACCAAATCATATTCCGGCCCTTCTTGATATTGATTAGTACCGTATGGATCTAAAAACAAAAACCGGAGCACATCCGGTTTTTGTTTTTAGATTATTATGAGGCGTACACTTCTATTACTTTAGGTCAGCAATTAATTTTTCATTTAGCCGAACATAATCATCATTTTTTTCTGCACGTGCCACCTCCAAAGATTTCTGAGCTGTGATTTTAGCCTCCTCTTTTTTACCCATTTTTACCAAAGCATTTGCTTTTTGGTGATAGATCCAATAGCCTTTTGGATTTTGTTCGATTGCTTTGTCAAACCAGGTAATTGCCTGCTTCAAATCTTTCCCGTTCTCGGCATAATATAAAGCAGATTGGTAATATGGCTTACTATCTTTATTCATTACTTCGTCTATCTGGCCCATTACTTTTGCATCCATATCTGTAGTTATTGGAATGCTTAGACTCGTGTTTTCCCATCTCATCTGTAAGAATGCAGACGACGGTTTTACATCAGCCATCTGGATAGTAAAGCTTTCAACAGGTGTGGATAACATGTCAGGCTTTATCTTAAACCGCGCTGCATCATCTTCCGTTTTGTAACCATTCATCCCGCCGTTATTCACGCCTTTGTTCAAAATAATTTCCCATTCATTTTTCCCGGGAATTGTATATAGAGCATATTCACCCGCTTTTACCGATGCTCCGCCGATGACGACATCATCGCCAAATTTTACACGAGTATTTCCATTTGCCCCGGTGCGCCATATTTTATCATAGGGAACCAGGTCACCGAAAATCTTTCTGCCCTTAATTCCCGGCCGGGAATAATTTATTTCTACAGAAGACAATCCAAAATCCTGTTTAATTGTTTGAGTAGGAGAGGGCGCAGGCAACTGGATTTGTGCACTGCCGGCATAGGAAATAAAAACACAAGCTAAAAATGATAGAAAAACTTTTCGCATAAACTTTTTTTGTTGTTAAAGTTAGTAAATAAAAGTTTGTACGGCTGGTCACGGCAAGCCGTAGCAATAAAATTCACGCGGTGAAATTTAATATAGTGAGAATCCTATGCACATTTGCGTAATGGGATTTAGATAACAAACGTTAATGAAACAAAAACCGTAGCCCGGTGTTTGAGCCACGGAAAACACTATTCGAAATATACTTTTACAGTTTGGTAGAGTAGCCTGTTTTGCATGTAGGGGGTTTGCACATTTAGTTTGTCAGAATAACCTTCCAGGCCAAATAAACCAGCAGCGTTGCCTTTATTAATTCCTATTTCGAGGTAACCAGCAGAATTAAATAGCGCAAGCTTTTCACTTTCAGGAACATCAGCGTATGTCTCACTAATTTTTTCTATTACCTCATCTCTTTTAAAAACAATCTTGAAACTTCTTCCCTTTCTCTGCTCCTCAAATTCCTCTTTAGTAATATTTATTATTACATTTTCAAAATTGTCAATAAAAATTATCTGGCCTTCTATAAATTTTGTGCCCAGCAATGGGCGAAGTGGATTTTTTACTTCTATAGACACGCTGCTATCTCCAATTTCTTCTATGGACTTACCATTGAGAATTTGCTGGTAGGCATTTCCAAAAACGGATGCACAATACAAAGTATTTTTTTGTTCGGACGGGCTCAGAGGGAGTGCCACCATCTTTTCCGGTGTCTCTTCCAGAATCATTGTTATTAATCCGTTGTCAGCGCAGCCTATGTAGCGGTTATTGTGCTCAATAAAAAGCATATGCCCCTGTTTCTTATCAAAAAGATTCACCATTACTATATGAAAAGTAAACGGGGGGAAATTTTTTATGGCGTTTCTGCATACGTAAGCTGCCTGGGGATAATTAAAAGGGGACAGTTCGTGAGAAATGTCTACTATATTAAACTTATCATTGATGCTTAACAACTGACCCTTTACGGCACCGGTTAAAAAATCTTGTCTCCCTATGTCAGATGTCAATGTTATTAAAGCCATACAAGTTTATAATTTACACAATGTGTAAAAGTCAGAATGATAAAGGTGAAATATAAAATATATTACTTTACTAATTTGCCGTTTTTGAAAAAGAAATTATACACCAGTTTATCAGACAAGGATGGAAAATATTTGTTCATAAATACGGTTTGTTTTCCCGTAGAAGTAAGCACAAGATTTCTTTTTCTTTTCTCAATGGCTTTTATAATATGCCGGGCGCACTCGTCAGGTGTCATTAATTTACTTTCATCTAATGGCGACTGGCCTTGCGGCTTTGCTGCTTCATTTAAAGCGGCGTTCCTGATATTAGAAGCAGTGAAGCCGGGCGCCACCCATAGCACGTTCACTCCCGAATGTAACAGCTCTGTTCGCAGCGCCTCGAGCCATCCGTTTAATGCAAACTTGCTTGCACTGTATCCACTTCGGCCCGGCAGGCCCCTGTAGCCTGCAATGGATGACACACCTGCTAGCGAGCCTTTCCGTTGAATGATAGAAGGAAGCGCGTATTTAGTACAATATACTGAACCCCAAAAATTCGTATCCATCAACTCTTTCAATGTTTGTAAGTCTGTATCCTGAAACAAACTTCTCATAGAAATGCCTGCATTATTTACTAGGATGTCTATACCGCCAAATTGGGAAATACAGAAGTCTATAAATTTTTTGCAATCTTCTTCCTTACTTACGTCAGCCTGGATCACGCGCAATTTGTTGGTTTTATCCAGCTTTTTAAGTTCCTCAA
>JBDSPQ010000200.1:0-6395 GCA_039930305.1 Ginsengibacter sp.
AAATAAAATGGCAAAAGAGAATTTTAAAAGGGATAAACCCCACGTTAACGTAGGTACTATAGGTCACGTGGATCATGGTAAAACCACGTTAACAGCCGCTATAACCGATATTTTGTCTAAAAAAGGTTTGGCGGAGAAGAGAAATTACGATGATATTGATGGTGCTCCAGAAGAAAAAGAAAGGGGTATTACAATTAATACCGCCCACGTGGAATATGCCACGGCTAATCGTCACTATGCACACGTAGATTGTCCGGGTCACGCGGATTATGTAAAAAATATGATTACTGGTGCAGCGCAAATGGACGGTGCTATATTAGTAGTAGCAGCTACTGATGGCCCAATGCCCCAAACTAGGGAACACATTCTTCTTGCACGCCAGGTGGGGGTTCCGCGTATGGTAGTTTTCATGAATAAGGTGGATCTGGTTGATGATCCGGAATTGATTGAACTTGTAGAGATGGAAATTCGTGAACTTTTAACCAAAAATGGTTTTGACGGAGATAACACGCCTATCATTAAAGGTTCAGCCACTGGCGCATTAGCTGGTGATGATAAATGGGTAAGCGCCATCGATGAATTAATGGATGCGGTTGATTCTTATATTCCGTTGCCTCCCCGCCCGGTTGATCAGCCATTCCTTATGAGTGTGGAGGACGTATTCTCTATCACTGGTCGTGGTACTGTTGCAACAGGCCGTATTGAAAGAGGACGCATTAAGGTAGGTGAAGGCGTTGAAATTGTAGGTTTGATGGAGAAGCCATTAACTTCTACTGTTACAGGAGTAGAGATGTTTAAAAAGTTACTTGATGAAGGTGAAGCTGGCGACAATGCTGGTTTATTGCTTCGTGGTATTGAAAAAACACAGATCCGTCGTGGTATGGTACTTTGTAAGCCAGGTTCTATTACGCCTCACACTGAATTTAAAGGTGAAGTATACGTGTTGAGCAAAGAAGAAGGTGGTCGCCATACTCCTTTCTTCCAGAAATATCGTCCCCAGTTCTACTTCAGAACAACTGACGTTACAGGAGAGGTAGAATTACCAGCAGGAACAGAAATGGTAATGCCAGGTGATAATACCAGTCTTACCGTAAAACTGATTCAGCCAATTGCGATGGAAAAAGGTTTAAAATTTGCCATTCGTGAAGGCGGGCGTACGGTAGGTGCAGGACAGGTGACAGAGATTTTAAAATAATAAGATAAACATATCTTTGAATGATAAATTAGCTAATTAGCAAAATTTGCTAATTAGCTAATTTGGTTTTACGGGCATAGTTCAATGGTAGAATAGAGGTCTCCAAAACCTTTGATCAGGGTTCGAATCCTTGTGCCCGTGCTAAGTTTTGAATTTGTTAATTTTGCAGGCAAATCAGGTATTTCACTTTAAAAAAAAAATTTATTTAGATGAATAAAATATCACTTTATATAAGAGATTCGTATAAAGAATTGCTTCACAAAGTTACCTGGCCTAATTGGGAACAACTGCAACAGTCTACTATGATTGTGCTGGCGGCCACCATTATTATTACGGCTATTGTCGCTTTAATGGATTTTGGAATAAATGGTATTTTAAAATTTGTTTATTCTTTATTTCAGTAATTATGACAGATACACAACATGTAGAAGAAGAAGTAACGCAGGAGGAGGCAAACAAGGGAGTGGAAGGGTCCGATAAGGACACCAAATGGTATGTATTGCGGGTGGTGAGCGGCAAGGAAAGGAAAGTGAAAGAGTACCTGGATAAGGACATCATTCGTAACGGCTGGGATAAATTAATACTACAGATTTTTTTGCCTGTTGAAAAAGTCTATAAGGTGCAAAATGGTAAAAAGGTAATGCGGGAAAGAAATTTCTATCCCGGGTATGTGATGATTGAAGTTTTAGATGGCAAGCTAACCGATGAGATCGTACAGCATCTCAGCAACATTACCAATGTAATGCATTTTCTAACCGATGGCAAAGGGTCAAAAGGAAATATTATAAGCCTGCGGAAAGCTGAGGTAAATAAAATGCTGGGTAAAGTAGATGAAATGGCCGATGCCGGCGGCATTACGATGAGTGAGCCTTTCATTGTTGGGGAAACAATCAAAATCATCGATGGTCCGTTCAATGACTTTAATGGTGTAATTGAAGAAGTAACTGACGAAAAGAAAAAGCTGAAAGTGCAGGTGAAAATATTTGGCCGCGCTACACCGGTTGAACTAAGCTATATGCAGGTTGAAAAAATTTCCTGATTGAGTTTAGAGATATAATTTTTGAAACCCCTCCGGAATTGGAGGGGTTTTGTTTTTCACTCCTCCTCCTTCCTCCGCACCAGCAAAAACCAATCATTCTCTAGCGGCAAATAGCCGAGGTCGTAACAGAAATAGTAAACATTCCCTTTTTTATTAGTGTAGGTATTCGTAAAGTATTTGAATTGAAATCCTTTATGAAGTAGTTTTTCTTTAGTGGTTTTGGTGATTTCCTCATTTTCCGGAAACAACGATTCAAGAATCCGGCGGTTCTTTCCCAAAGCGTTATTTACATTTCTTACCAGGTTAGTGGCAGAGGATTTCAACTGGTTGTTATAATTGTTTCTACAGTAATCATCACAGTATTTCTTATCAGTTCTGCCCTTAATCGCCTTTCCACAGCTAAGGCATTTTTTAATAATGTTATCTGCAGGCATTTTTTGTATTGATTTTAAGTAAGATAAGGCAAATAAAACTTAGTTGCAACCGCTTACAAACGGTTAGCTTCTCTTATAAACGCTTAAAATACGAGTAAGGCTTGCGCGGTAAACCATCTTTGTGGTGTTGAACGGCGAACATGTTTCAAACTTCAGCTGGAATAAAATTTAAAAACCAGTTCACTTAAAAATGGTGAGCACAAAACTCAAAATCATGAATGCATTAAGAAACAAAGTACAGTTGATCGGTAACCTGGGCAATGCCCCCGAAGTACGTAACACAGAAAGCGGAAAAAAATTGGTGCGCTTTTCAATCGCTACCAATGAAAGCTATCGTAACGCAAAAGGTGAAAAAGTAACGGAAACCCAATGGCATAATTTGATTGCCTGGGGCAAAGTGGCTGACATTGCTGAAAAATATCTTTCCAAAGGAACTGAAGTAGCAATCGAAGGAAAGCTAATGAACCGCAACTATACAAATAAAGATGGCAACAAAAAATACGTAACAGAAATTCAGATTCATGAATTGTTGCTCTTAGGCAGTAAGCCGGCTGCATAATGTATTATTGCCACGAATTACATATTTTCATAGAGATTGAATTTTGTAATTCGTGGCTTTATTATTAATGCCAAAAATCCCGGCGATGCAACATAGCAATTTAATAGAACGTAATGAGATTTTTGACCTTGCTTTCCGGTTCGTTACCGAAACGAATGAAAATATATTTCTTACAGGTAAGGCAGGCACCGGAAAAACTACTTTTTTAAAATATCTTAAAGAACATTGCTCTAAGAATATCGTAGTTGCAGCGCCCACGGGCGTTGCAGCCATTAATGCGGGCGGGGTCACCCTTCATAGTTTATTTCAATTACCTTTTCACCCTTTTTTACCAACGCAAAGTAACAAAGACGAACTCCTTACAAAAATCAGATTTAATAAACAACGCCAGCAATTGCTACGCAAAATGGAGCTCCTGGTTATTGACGAAATAAGCATGGTTCGTTGCGATGTGATGGATGCCATAGACACTATTTTGAGATCAGTACGCCGAAGGCACGAAAGTCCTTTCGGTGGCGTGCAGTTACTTTGTATTGGAGATCTCTATCAATTGCCGCCCGTGGCGCAATATCATGAATGGAATCTTTTGCAGGAGTATTATGCATCACCCTTTTTCTTCGACAGTAATGTTATCAGGGAACAGATGCCCCTGCTGATAGAATTGGATAAAATTTACCGTCAAAAACAAGATTCATTTGTAGCCTTGCTAAATAAGGTGCGTAACAATAATATGAATGCTGACGACTTCGAAGACCTTCACATGCGCTACGAGCCTGCATTCCGGCCACCGGCAGATGGAAATTTTATCACGTTAACTTCTCACAATAACCAGGCAGACCAGATCAACCATCGGGAGTTGCATAAGTTACTTACGCCTTCCTTCACCTACGAGGCCATTATCGAAAATGAATTTCCTGAAAACAGCTACCCGGCAGAAGGCTCACTGGTTTTGAAAAAAGGAGCTCAGGTAATGTTTTTGAAAAATGATGTAATTCAAAAACGATATTTCAATGGTAAGATAGGAGTAGTCAAAGCTTTGGATGATGACGAAATCATTGTAGAATGTGACGGAACAGATATATATGTATCCATGGAAACATGGGAAAATTCCAGGTATGTGCTAAACAAAGATGATGGTAAGCTGCAGCAGGAAACGCTTGGTACCTTCACACAGTTTCCGTTACGGCTTGCCTGGGCCATCACCATTCATAAAAGCCAGGGACTCACTTTTGAAAAAGTGATGATTGATGCCGGCGCCGCTTTTAGCAGTGGTCAGGTATATGTTGCCTTAAGCCGCTGTACAAGTCTTGATGGAATAGTGTTGTTATCTAAAATACCTGCAGCGGCGATTTATAGCAACGATAATGTGATCAAGGCACAAAAAAATCTCGCACATAAGGGATCATTAGCCGAAAGGTTTGCCGGAGCAAGGCAAATATTTACACAACAAATACTTGAAGAGATTTTTTTATTCGATGAGGTAGCTGCGGCCATGGGCTTCCTGCATTTTCATATAGAAAAACAAAAAGACAAATTAAATGATGATGCGCTAAAGTGGGCCGTGAATTTAGAAATTGATCTGTCCGCCGATAAAAAGACCGGCGCTAAGTTTTTACAACAAGTTTACGGATTGATGAAAGAAGAGCCTGTAATAGAAGAAAATGAGGGCTTGCAGAAACGGATCAATGCTGCGGCAAACCATTTTATTCCAAAATTCTCTGCGTATGAAAAATCTGTTCAAAACCATCCGGTCATTACAGAACACCGCGAAACCGCCAATATTATTAATGAATACCTGAACCAGGTCTTTTCATCACTGCACGCTATCAATTATTATTTACTGTATTGCAGGCAGTCGTTTTCTGTTACCTCTTTCCTGCAACACAAATTGAAATATGCCCAACCGAGGCTGAATGTAAATAGTTATGCAGCCGGGAAAAAACAATCCTATGGCGACATACCGAATGGAGAATTATATGAGACACTGAAAATTTGGCGCGATACCCTCTGCCAGGAGACGAATATGCCCATTTACCTGGTGGCAAACCGGAATACTCTTACAGAAATAGCCACTTACATGCCATTGGAAAACAATCATCTCCAACAGATAAGTGGATTCGGAAAAGCAAAGGTCGCCAGGTATGGCGATGAAGTCATAACTATGGTAGCAGCTTATTGTACCCGGCATAATATGTCAACTAATATGGAGGCTAAAGAGTCTATGCCAAAACGGGAAAAGCGGGAGAGAGACCCCGCGCCGAAAACTGATACAAAAAAAATATCATTCAATTTATTCAGGGAAGGTAAAACGATCGTTGCGATAGCTAAGGAGAGGAATTTTACGGTCGGTACCATTGAAGGTCATCTAACATATTTTGTAGGTACGGGTGAGATCGATATTGAGGAAGTTATTGACGCAACCAAACAATCACTCATAAAGAAGGCATTTGAAAAATTTGGCACCCAAAACTTTAAAGTTTTGTTTGAAAACTTACCTGCCGGGATAACGTATGGCGATATCAGGTTTGTGCTCGCAGCAGTTAATAAGGCATCTGGGGGAAACTAAAGCATATAATAAGACTTTAGCTTTCTAAAGTCAGCGACTTTTCGGATTTCACCCGTTTATAGAAAAAACTTATTGCCACAATAATTTATTTCTTTACCTTCGCCATCCCAAAAAAAGTTCTTTATAAAACACCGGTAGCTACCGGTAAAATTGGGAGCCCTGAGCTTGTCGATGGGCGTTAACACCAAAAAAATAATTATGGCAAAAGAAATAACAGGCTATGTCAAGCTTCAGTGTAAAGGCGGACAAGCCAACCCTGCTCCTCCAATCGGACCTGCATTGGGTTCCAAGGGTGTAAACATCATGGAATTCTGTAAACAATTCAATGCGAGAACCCAAGATAAACAAGGAAAAGTTCTCCCGGTACTCATTACCGTCTTTGGAGACAAATCATTCGATTTTGTAATTAAAACTCCTCCCGCTGCAATTCAGCTAAAAGATGCTGCAAAAATTCAAAGTGGCAGTAAAGAGCCCAACAGGAATAAAGTTGGCAAGGTTTCCTGGTCACAGGTTGAAGAAATAGCTAAGGACAAAATGGAAGACCTTAATGCTTTCAGTCTTGATAGCGCTATGAAAATGGTAGCAGGAACTGCCCGCAGCAT
>JBDSPQ010000201.1:0-5438 GCA_039930305.1 Ginsengibacter sp.
AATTTTAAAACTCCACGGGAGCCCGACTGCAGCTACAAAACCTCCTATTTCGCCAGGTGTTTTGTTGTTCATGGCCATCCATGCCGGAATACCAAAAAGGGCCATTCCCTCAGGTATTCCCTGTGCCACGTACAAAGCAATAAAATTGAAGTATCTTAAAATAGTATTTTCCGAAAGTGCCGGCAGGTTATTTTTTTTGCGTAGCGGAATTATGAGGGCGGAATTCATTTTTTTTTATTTGAAATAAAAGTTTTCATGACTAATGCTCTAATTCGTTCACATCAACAAGCATGAGAGGAACACCGTGTGCCGCTGTGGTACAGTTCATAGGAAATGTTCGGATAAGTGAATAAATTCGACAAACCAGAAATGCTTTTCTAAGGGGATTTCGTCATTTAGCTCATCCCATCAATTGGCGAAAAAATAGCCTCTTCGTGAGATGAGTAACACCAAGGATTTATTAGGAGTGTTTATCAGCGTGCCGGATAGCAAGGTAGAACGCAATGATTTTTTAAATATACTGTATTACTTCAGGAATACATAATGAGCGCGGACGAAAGTTGTATAAAACTGTCCCTTGATATTGATTTTATTATCGGGGGAATGCCTGACAAATTAGCCTAACGGGTATATAACTAAAAAAGACTGGTCGATGGAGTGAATCTCCGTCCCATTCGGGAAAGAAAGAGATTAAATTATGTTAATGTGAACCTGGGATTTTGGCGGGTATAAAAACTCTGCTAAATTTATTTGTAAAATCTGTTCAGTGGATCTGCAATCTATAGAGCTTTACAACATTCAACCGGCACAGCTCGATAGCTTTTTGGCTATCGGTTGGTTCAGAATACAGCAAAGTATTTTTACAACCGACATATTGTATTTTGATGGGGAGGTTTATAATGCTGTCTGGCTACGCGTTCGCTTATCCGATTTCGTCCCGGATAAAAAATGCCATGAGTTGCAAAAAAAGAACAGCCGCTTTACCAGGGAAATTGATCAGGCCATCATTACCGCTGAGCAGGAAAACCTGTTTGCCCGCTACAGGGAAAGCATTTCCTTCGATTGCGCGCCGACTCTCCGGGGGCTGCTTTATGGTGAAGGCATGAGCAATGCTTACAATACTTACATGATCAATTTATACGATGGTGATAAATTAATAGCGCTGGGTTTTTTTGATGTAGGTGAAACCAGTGCAGCCGGCATCAGTTCTATTTACGATCCTGCTTACAAGAAATATAGCCCCGGCCGGTATCTGATTTATGAAAAAATGATCTACTGTAAAGAAAATAATTACAAACATTTTTATCCGGGATACTTCGTTCCGGGATATTCTATGTTTGATTATAAACTTGATATCGGGAAAGATGCCCTGGAATATTTTAATATATACACAAAAAAATGGCTGCCGCTGCCAAATCAAATTGACTGAAAGACACACCTCGAAAATTTAATTCAGCAACGGGTGGGGCAATCATTTTAATTAACTTACCATTAGAAATACAAAACATGCGTAACAATCACGAAATAGATTACCGGATTTATGGCGAAGAAATGCAATACGTCGAAATAGAACTTGATCCAAATGAAAGTGCGATCGCCGAAAGCGGAAGTTTTATGATGATGGATGAAGGTATTGAAATGCAAACCATTTTTGGGGATGGCAGCCAGCAGCAAAATAGCGGCGGCATCTTGAATAAATTGCTGGGCGCGGGGAAGCGTCTACTTGTGGGGGAAAGCCTTTTCATGACAGCTTTTACCAACATAGCAGGCGGTAAAAAGCAGGTAAGTTTCGCCTCTCCGTATCCCGGAAAAATAATCGCACTCGACCTTTTGGCGTTGGGTGGGAAAGTAATTTGCCAGAAAGATGCCTTTTTATGTGCAGCCAAAGGTGTGAGCATTGGTATTGATTTTCAGCGACGTCTCGGCACAGGTATTTTTGGCGGCGAAGGGTTTATAATGGAAAAGCTTGAAGGTGATGGATTGGCATTTGTCCATGCGGGTGGCCACGTATTCGAAAAAGAATTGCATGCCGGAGAAATGATAAAAATTGATACGGGCTGCCTTGTGGCCTTAACGCAGCAGGTAACTTATGATATTCAATTTGTCGGCGGAATCCGCAACACCATTTTCGGAGGAGAGGGATTGTTCTTCGCAACTCTACAGGGGCCCGGGAAGGTGTGGATACAAACTCTTCCAATCAGCCGTCTCGCCAGCCGCATTCTCAGCTATGGAACTACCAGGCGCAAGGAGGAGGGGAGTATACTTGGAGGTATTGGTAATATTTTAGATGGCGATGGCTATTAAATTTGTCTGTGTTTCCAGGTATCACTTTTAACAAGATATGGCTGAATGCAAAGTGTCCGGCGAGAGGTAAAAAATGCCTACATTTATTATGTTTTCAAAAATTAAATAGTAAACTAACCATGCCTTTACCGTTAATCAGCTCAAAAAAAAATCGCAACAATTTTGGCCATCGCATAATACAGCGTTTAAGTATTCTGCCATTTACACTATTGCTTTTTCTTTCTTACCAAACTTCTGCGCAAAATGCGCAGGCTACGATAGAAGTGCCGGAATGGTCTTTGCCCGGATCTCCTACGCATAAGCAGGTGCCACCACCAAAAGATTTTCACCGTCCTGACCGAACCGAGCATACGGCGATCGGCATCTTCGAAGGCCAGAGCGATGTAGGCAGTGCCCTGGTTCCCGGCGCATCTTCTTATGATGAAGGCAATGGCGCTTATACAATCAGATCAGCAGGGTATAATATCTGGTACACGCGCGATGAGTTCCGGTATCTATGGAAGAAAATGTCTGGTGATGTAGCTCTGGCGGCGGACATAAACTTCCCGGATACAGCAGGTTATTTTGACCGGAAGGCTGTGCTTATCATTCGCCAAACACTCGATGATGATTCTAAAGAAGCCATGGTAGCATTGCATGGCGGTGGCCTTGTACATCTTGCATGGCGCAATGCTCCCGGAGAAAGTATAGATCAGCAACGTGTTGACAAAAAAGGTGCGGTGCGGCTGGGGATAGAAAAACGTGGAGATGCATTTTCAATTTATGTTAGCCAGGAGGGTGAAGTCTTACATCAATTTGGTGAACCAGTGCAGTTACATTTTGAAAGCCCCTTTTATGTTGGGATTGGCTTCACTTCTCATTTACCTGCTACTGCGGATACCACAATCCTCTCAAATGTAGTTTTGGAAAATGAGGCGGGAAAAGTGAAATGACCATTTACCTTCAGAAGCTAACGTCAATGTATGGCCGTATTAATTGCGCTGAGTAACGACTTATCATCGGCCGCATCTCCGGACAGTTGCCAGATCATTACGCCACCTGCTTTTTCCTTTGCCAGCAAAACTTTTTTTATGACAGTGCCTGTTCCATTGTAATACAACGTAGCCCCATCGGTCATCACCAGGGAATCTGACAGGTGGGCGTTAGGAAATTGGGTCGTTATCTGACCATAATTTAAACTGCTTGCAGGCGACGTAAGGGCAGGTCCAAATCCATAGCCATAAAATGGCAGACCGAGATTCATGTTTTCTTTCGGAATTTTTCTATCTGTTGCGAAATAATCTATGTCCGCCACAGACTGTTCATAGGTCGCATGGGGACCTGGCTTTTCCGGCCGCCAGGGGCCTGTATGGTCATAGCTCATCACATTCACGAAATCATATTGCGACAAGGCCTTGTCGCTAAGTACATCTTTATAGAAAATAGCTATAGCCGCTGTGATAATTTTATGATCGTTATGCAACGCTTCCCCCAGTTCCAGTGCAAAAGGCTCGTAGTTTTCGTCTATGTCTTTTCCTTCAATGTCTACATCAATCCCATCGAAATTATATTTCGCAACTATTTGCATTAGGTTGTTGATCAGCGCCGGGCGCTTTTCATCTTTTAAAAGATCATGATAATAAGTATGTGGACCGCCCCCGGCAATAGAGGGGAGTACGCTTACATGATGGCGATGTGCTTCTGTGATAAACGGCACGAGCGACGAGAAATCCTGTTGAAAATTCCCGGTCGTATCAGGGTTCAAAAAATACAGGTTGATGTGGGTCAACTTATCAAAAGGCACCGTTTTTAAATCGGCACGCATTGCCGTTGCTAAAGAATAGTAGCCTACTATCCGGAACTTTGCTGTATCATTTCCGTGGCCCGCCATGCAAGAGATGAACATGTACATTAGGGTAATGATCAGATAGAGTTTTCTTCGAATAAACATTTCATTTTACATTTGGTTATTAGTAAAAACTTGTCAAAAAAAATTTTACTTCTGTTGAAAGCAAACTTTAGTTGTTATCCTTCAAAAGACCTGCCATCCGTTAGACGGGTTGACTTATGCGCAATATAGTACATCTTAAATGGTAGATTTTTCCGTTTTATAAGATACGGCTATCCATTAACAACAAAATAAAAAAAAATCTCATTTTATTTTTACTTCGCCGGGAAACAACATAACGGCAATAAGTTATTCTATTTTTTAAGACTTTTGTTCGCCAGCAGTACTAAATGATTTGGATTTGCTCAGTTCCTGATAGTTTTTATAAATTAGGTTATTTATTTAGGTCCATTTGATATCTTACGCACTAATAGAATTACTAACCTTCAATATACATACTGATAATGCCACCACTTCCATACACCGTTCGACGCTCACTAGAATTAATGGGACTTTTTTTCCTGGGCACCATTATCGTAGCTGGACGAGACGTCATCACTCCGCTGTTGATGGCATTTTTTCTTGCCATTATGCTTTTGCCTATTCTACGTTTTTTGCTGAAACGCAAGCTACCTGAAATGCTGGCTATTTCTCTTTGTATTCTTTTTCTGGCGATTATTATCGGGCTTCTTGTCTGGTTATTTTCTTCACAAATCAGCCGGCTGATCTCAGATTTTCCACAAATAAAAAAGAATGTTGCCCTGCACCTGAATTCAATATCCGGGTGGATTGGAACAAAGTGGGGCTTTTCCACCGAGCAACAGGTTAAACTAATTAATGAGCAAAATGACAAGTTGCTAAATTATGCCAGTGGATTACTGAGCGGTGCCGCAGCATCCGTTACAGGCATTCTTATCTTTATCGGCCTGCTGCCAATCTATATTTTTTTAATGCTTTTTTACAAAAATCTGCTGCTGCGTTTTGTGTTCCTTTGGTTTCCCGGAAGTTTGCAGGGGAAGGTGGAAGAAGTAATACACGAAACGGAATCCATCATTAAAAGTTACCTCATAGGTCTATTAATACAAATTAGTTATATCACCATTTTACTTGGTGGCATATTGTTGCTGTTTGGCATCCGTCATGCCATTCTCATAGGGGCCATATTTGCTGTGCTTAATTTAATCCCGTATGTGGGTGCGCTGGTTGGAAATATAATTGGTGTGTTACTGACCCTTTCTTCTTCGCAGGATCTCTGGCCGGTGCTCGT
>JBDSPQ010000202.1:0-3236 GCA_039930305.1 Ginsengibacter sp.
TTCCTGTCTCCAAGATGGAAAACCCGCTCGATGATATCCTTTTCCTCTTCCTCAATAGCCCCCATTTCACTTCCTTCATTGATCATTGCCTTGATTTCTTCTTCCGTCACCTGGCTGTCAGAATGTTTTTTTATATTAAAAAGTTTAAAAAAACCGGTACTGAGAATACTGAGCACCCAAACAACGGGAAACGATACCCGGCTCAAAATACGAATAGGCTTTGCAAAATTTTTAGCGATTTTCTCAGGGCGGAGGAGCGCAATACGCTTAGGGATCAGCTCACCAAAAAGAATGGACAAGAATGTAACAAAGATTACAATAAGCACCGTCGAAATGGTATCAGCATAGGGACGGAACAAGTCAACTTTTGCTATCAATGGCTCGAGCGACTTGCCAAATTTTTCGCCTGAATACACACCAGTTAAGATGGCAACCAGGGTAATATATATCTGGGTCGTGGATAGAAACACTTCAGGATTTTCCTGTAGTTCCAGCGCTGCTTTAGCTTTTTTATCCCCTTTTGCAGCAGCTAAATCCAGCCTGCTTTTTTTTGCAGATACCAGGGCGAGCTCGCCCATTACCAGTAACCCGTTTATTAGAATTAAAAAGAGTAATATAAATAATTCAGCCATAGAGAAATTATCACGTGATGGTAGTTAGCCCGATTTTTTTATTGTAAACTTTTGCCACAAAATATCCAATTACCATTCCAACGATTGCGCCACAAAAAACATCCAGCGGGAAATGTACCCCTACGTAAACCTGCGCATATGCCACAATAAAAGCCCATACAAAAAGGAAGCCCCAATATCTGCTGATTGTTTTCTTAAAGGTGGTAAATATAAACATAGCTGCCGCAAAATGATTTACAGCATGAGACGAGGTGAAGCTAGACGTGGAAGAACAATACGAAGTGAGCAACCGCACCTTGTCGAAAATCGCAGGGTCATGGCATGGCCTGAAACGATAAAATAATTCTTTTATTACCCTACTGCTGAAAACGTCGCTAATTGAAACATTGATAATAAAAAACAACGCCCAATACCAACCTGCCATTTTAAAATTGATGATAATAAAAAGCATCAGGAAAAAGTATAATGGCAGCCACAAGTAAAATTCCCGCAGAAAGGGTAAAAAATTATCTAAAAAAGGTGTGTGCCACTCCCCGTTTATTTTATGAAAAAGTGAAAGATCAAAAGTCTTCAATTTTTCAGGGATATACATGGGATGTTCAATATCTAAAAAGGTCATCGGCTGCAAAAATAGCTATTGCGTAAAATAAGTAAGTAAATATTTACATTTGTTTGCCATTACAGGCTTACGGCTATTTGTTATTCAATATTTAAAATGTTTACCCGAAGAAGTTACTGTTGCATGGTAAAACTATTATTGCATGCACGTCGGTAAACTCAAAAAGAAGCCTCTGTAACAACGGCACCTAATCAAAAACACTTAACTGAAAAACAAAATTGCGTTGAATGTACACACTGCTTAAAACTTGCAACTGAAATGTTCGTGAAATCAATGATTCCTAAAACTGCACCGCTGACCATCCAGTGGTTGCTGAAGTTATGGTTCATCTATATATTGATCTTTACATGTTTCCGGCTTTCTACGGTATTCCTTTTTAAGCCATCGGAAGTCACTTTGTCTTCACTCCTGCCGGCATTCTGGCTCGGCTTCCGTTTCGACCTGAAATGGATTTCCATTATTTTGCTCCCCATCCCACTTCTTTCAGTTTATGCCGCGTTTTCGCCTTTTTTTTCAGAAAGGAACAAGCAATTATGGTCTTATTATTTGGCAGTAATGACCCTTATCGTTTTATTTTTTTTTGGTGCAGATTTTGGAAATTTTAGTTACAATCACACCCGGATAAATGCAAGTGCTTTAAATTTTGCGGAAGATCCTGTAATTTCTTTCAAAATGCTGTGGCAGAGCTACCCAATGATATGGATCGTTGGGGCGCTTTTTCTTTCTGTGTTTTTAATGGCCGGTGTTTTCAAAAGGACACATGTACAAACGCTGAGGAAAAACCTGCAGGGAAATATAATATACAAGAGACGATGGCATGCGGCAGCCATACTTTTACTGTCCTGGAGCCTGTATGGTATATTTTCGTGGCGGCCAATAAAATGGAATGATGCATTTGAATTGAATGATAATTTCAAATCTTATGTTGCACTGAATCCGCTCCAAAACTTTTTCACCACGTTGCAGTTTCGTAACCCTTCTTTTGATGAGCAAAAGGCAAAAAAGTATTCGCCTTTTATTGCGTCTTTTTTGCAAACCGAAATAAATACAGCCGGAGTAAACCCATACGCACGGGAAGTTTTACCAAACAGCCATTCGCTGGAGAGCCGGCCAAATGTAATACTGGTAATTGCTGAGAGCTTCAGCATGTACAAAAGCAGTATGAGTGAAAACCCATTGAATACAACGCCTTTTTTTAAATCTTTATGTGACAGTGGCTTATTTTTTTCCCGTTGCTTTACACCTACGTTTGGTACCGCAAGAGGCGTATTTGCTATAGTAACAGGCACCCCCGATGTTCAACTTTCCAAATTTTCCACACGCAACCCGGAGGCTATAAATCAGCATACCATTATCAATGATTTTGAGGAGTATGAAAAATATTATTTTCTGGGCGGCAGCAGTGACTTTAATAATTTCGAAGGACTTATTAAAAACATTGCAGGGGTACATATGTACCAGGAAGGTTCTTATGCCTCACAGTTGTTGAATGTATGGGGCATAAGTGATAAAAATCTTTTCCTGGAAGCGGAGCATGTATTATCGAATGAGAAAAACCCATTTTTTGCAATACTGCAAACTGCGGACAACCACCGTCCCTACAGTATTCCGGCAGAAGATTCTGATTTTGTAAAACGGATTGAATCTGTCGATTCCTTAAAAAAATACGGGTTTGAGTCCCTTAAAGAATTTCAATCTTTTTGTTACACCGACTACTGCTTTCAAAAACTTATTGAAGCGGCAAGACAGCGTCCCTGGTTCAACAATACTATTTTTGTTTTTATCGGTGATCATGGCGTGGAAGGCGAATCTGCTGCTCTTTACCCGAGAGCCTGGTCTGCAGGTCAGCTAACAGATGAACACGTGCCAATGCTTTTTTATTCACCGGAGCTAATAACGCCGCAATTGAGGAATGAAGTCGTTTCGCAAGTAGATGTGTTGCCTACGCTGGCTGGTATGCTTCACCAGCCTTATCATAATACTAC
>JBDSPQ010000203.1:0-3963 GCA_039930305.1 Ginsengibacter sp.
AAAGTTTTGCGAATTCCTTTAGCATCAATTTTTCAGCCGGTGCAGACGTGTCTGCCGTTTCTTTAAATAATATTGGCAAGTTTGAATTTGTATATGGAGCAGGAGTTAGTTATACCTTTGGGCGAAACTGGCTTTTAAGAACTGGCTATTACGAGGTGAAAAAAGCCTATGGGGCGAAACCCTCGGATTATAACCCTCCTGCTGAATTTTGGAATTATTATCCCTATCTCAAAAAAATTGATGCTGCCTGTAAAATCGCTGAAATACCAATCATTGTCGACTACATCATCCAAAACAAACCACGCTATAATTTCTCTGCTTCAGCCGGCATGTCGTCTTATTTTATGAAGCAGGAGACTTACAATTATCATTCAAAAAATCCCTCCGGGCAATATCAGCAGAAGAGTTACACGATCAACAATGAAAACAAACATTACTTTTCTTCATTAAGACTATCCGCAGGTTATGAAAGAAAATTCAATCAGCGGATTTCATTAATTACAGAACCATACATAAACGTTCCGGTAAGTGGTATTGGGTATGGAAAAGTAAAATTGAATGGTGTTGGTGTATTGATGACTGTTAATGTAAAACCCTTTTCCCAAAAATAAATTTCTTATTTTTTTCTCCCGCCCTATCCTGATAAGAACTCTTCGAGCGGAGAATATTCATTAAGCCTGAATTTCCTAAAATTTTTTAGAAAGGCAACCAATATTAAAATCTTTCCGATTACAAGATGGTACAGTCATTCGGGATAATGTGAAAATAAGTTTCAGATGTGGGCGAAACACTGGTGGTGCCACATCTCGTTGCAGACATCAATCCGCTCAAAAGGCACTGTTATTTTCTTAAAGGCCCGTTTTTATCCATACCTCATTAGTAGTACAGGAGTACATCCTACGACAAAAAGTTATGAAGACACTTTCATTTTCTATTACTTAAATTTTTAACTCTTTAAAACTTTGATTTATGAAAAGAAGATCCAAAGAAAATAACAATAAACAAATGTTTCCGATATTAAAATTATTTAGGGCGCAGACCATTTTATTTTTAATGGCGGCCGGACTATACATCACGAGTTGTAGAAAACACGATATGCCACCGCCATCCAATACTGGCTCGTATGATCTAAAGTTGGTTGCAGGGAACCTCGTATCTCCTGTAACTGTGGCAGGCTCACCGGATAATACAGGCAGACTTTTTATAGTAGATCAAATTGGCAAAGTATGGATTGTGGATAACCAGGGAAACACACTGGCGAATCCCTTCATAGATATTACAAATAAAATGGTCTCTTTGAACCCGTTTTATGATGAACGCGGCCTGTTGAGCATGGCCTTTCATCCCCGGTTTAAAAGCAATGGAAAGTTTTTTCTTTTTTATACAGCGCCCCCGCGTACAGGTGGTCCGGAGCCGGGGGTTGATTGGAATAATCTTACAAGAATTTCAGAATATTCTGTCTCTGCAGGCAACCCAAACGTGGCAGATGTTGCCTCAGAGAAAATTATTTTTGAAGCTGATCATCCGCAGGGAAATCATAATGGTGGAACCATCGCTTTTGGCCCGGATGGCTTCCTGTACATCTCTATTGGAGATGGCGGTAATGCAGACGATAAGGGTCCCGGGCACGTTGCTGATTGGTACGAAGTAAATGAAGGCGGCAACGGCCAGGATATTAAAGCAAACCTGCTGGGAAATATTCTGCGGATAGATGTAGACAAGAAAAATGAATCAAAAAATTATGGAATTCCCGGGGACAATCCCTTTGCAAAAAAACAAGGTAAGGATGAGATATATGCATTTGGCTTTAGAAATCCATACCGTTTTTCTTTCGATATGGGTGGAGAGCATTGGCTCTATGCAGGCGATGCAGGACAATTACTTTATGAAGAAATTGATATAGTAAAAAAGGGCGGAAATTATGGATGGAACGTAAAAGAAGGTACCCATTGCTTTAACACAGATAACAGCCTTGAAGAGCGTGTCTCCTGCCCTTCAGTGGATCCATTCGGTAATCCCCTGATAGATCCTGTCATCGAAATCAATAATTCACGAAATCCAAAGGGAGGATCTGCCATAACGATTGTCGGGGGAAATGTCTATCGTGGCAAAACAATCCCTTCACTTGAGGGTAAATATATTTTCGGGATTCTTTCTGAGTCATTTAATCCACCTACAGGAAAGCTCCTTGTAGCAAAGCCTTCGAATGCCGGACTGTGGAGTTATGAAGATTTAAAGCTTAAAAGTTTCCCGGAAAATGTTGGCCAATATGTTAAGGGATTCGGCCAGGATGAAGCGGGCGAAGTTTATGCTACCACTTCCGGACAGATAGGCCCGCAAGGCGCTACAGGAAAAGTATATAAGATCGTTTTCATGCCGGATTAATTTCTACAGCTTAAAGGCGAGTCAAGGGCTGGTGATGCACATACGAGACTTTTAAATACAGTTTTGATCTCCTATCGACAGGAACTGTACTTTGAAAGTGTAAACTCAAGTGTGCATCACTTTTTTTTAACCCTATTGACGAAAAGTTTTTCTGTTCCATTTTCCAGAATTCATTTTACTATTTTTATTTTACTAAAAGCATAAGAAATATGGATGAAGACATCATCGCAGTAACAGCAGAGTTTGTAAAAAAAGAATTAGCAGGTGCCGAGGGTGGTCATGATTGGTGGCACATTCAAAGGGTTTGGAATAATGCCCGGATGATTGCGGCTGGCGAAAATGCAAATTTGTTAATCGTAAATCTGGCGGCACTCTTACATGATGTAGCCGATGCTAAATTTCACCAGGGTGATGAAACGGTTGGCCCCGAAAGAGCTGTTTTATTTCTTGAAAGTAGAAACTTGCATAGAGATGATATTGAGCATATAAAAAAGATCATAGAAAATATTTCTTTTAAAGGTGGCAACGCTAAAACTTTTTTCACTTCCATAGAGCTTAATATTGTCCAGGATGCAGACAGGCTTGATGCCATGGGGGCTATCGGCATCGCCCGGGCGTTTAATTATGGCGGCTTTACCAACCGGGAGATTTATAACCCGGCCATACTCCCTGATTTACAGATGAGCAAACAGGCTTATAAAAAAAGTACCGCGCCAACCCTCAACCATTTTTATGAAAAACTTCTTCTATTAAAAGATCGGATGAATACAGTAACAGGTAAAAAGTTCGCCGAAGAAAGGCATGAATTCATGCAAATTTTTCTCGACCAGTTTTATAAGGAATGGAATGCCGGAACTTAAACCCCAGCTGCCTATCGGTTGTTTCACTAACTTAATCTCTCTCCTCCATACATGGATTTTAAATTATCTTGCCTTTAGAAAAATTATTACTCTTTTAAGTTTCCCTTTATGAAAAAACTTTGCAAATCATTTTTAATATACCTATTTTCCCTCGGTACTTTTTTCATCGCTTCTGCCCAGCCAATATCTATCCGGCAAATTGACTCCGTTGTAGAAAAAACACTAAAAACATTTGACGTTCCGGGAATAGCAGTGGCTGTTGTAAAATACGGTCAGGTTGTTTTGGAAAAGGGATATGGATTAAGATCGTTAAATAGCCGGCTACCGGTAGATGAACACACGCTTTTCGGCATCGCCTCAAACAGTAAAGCATTTACTACCGCCGCTCTCGGCATATTGGTGGACGAGGATAAATTGAGCTGGGATGATAAAGTGCGGGACTATATTCCGGAATTTAAAATGTACAATCCGTACGTTACAGAAGAATTTACTATTCGGGATCTGCTTACACATAGAAGCGGATTGGGATTAGGAGCAGGAGATTTAATGTTTTGGCCCGATAGTAATTCATTTACTGTACAGGACATCATTCATAACCTGAGGTATTTGAAACCCGTTTCAGGATTCAGAACCAAATACGATTATGATAACCTGATGTATATTTTAGCCGGTGAGGTAGTTAAGAGAGTATCAGGCACGTCATGGGAAGATTTTATCT
>JBDSPQ010000204.1:0-3878 GCA_039930305.1 Ginsengibacter sp.
CAAGGTTTTAGTGCCGCCAAGTTTTAGCGCGTTCATATAATTATCCAAAGCAGATTCAGGATTTTTTTTGTATTGCATCCAAAGCCCTATAGCCCCAAGTTGTGCGATACCATATTCGATATAATAAAAGGGAACTTCAAACAAATGCAATTGTTTTTGCCATGCATTGGCCATATAGGCCTCAAGGCCGCTATAGTCAATAACCCCATCAGAAAACTCATTGAAGATTCTTAACCAGGCGTCGGTTCTTTCTGCTGTGGTGTGTGTTGGGTTTTCATAAAGCCAATGTTGGAATTTATCTACTGTCGCGATCCAGGGAAATATAGTGATCGTTCTCTCCAACTGGTGTTCTTTTGCTCTCTTGAGATCTTCTTTTTCAGGAAAAAAAACTTCCCAATGATCCATGCTGAAAAGTTCCATCGCCATGCTCGCAACCTCAGCAATTTCCATAGGATATTCTTTGAAAGCATTTAGCTCCAACGAATGTGAAAGAAAAGAATGCACGGCATGTCCGCCCTCGTGCACCATAGTCGTTACATCATGCATTTGTCCCGCAGCATTCATAAAGATAAAAGGCGCGCCACTTTCTGCCAGCGGGCAATTATATCCTCCCGGTGCTTTGCCTTTCCTGCTTTCAAGGTCAAGATGTTGCATTACATTCATTTGCCGTAAGCAATCTCCAAAAAAAGGCCGCAGGCGGGAAAAACATTCAATTGATTTTTCAAGGAGTTCGCTTCCTTTTTCGAAAGGCGTAAGTGCCCTGGTACCTTCAGGTTCAGCTTCGACATCCCAGGGGCGCAAGGTTTCTACATCCAGTTTTTCCCTTTTTCTCTTTAAAATTTTTTTTACCAAAGGCAACACGTGCAACTTTAGAGATTCGTGGAAGCGATAGCAATCTTCTTTTGTATAATCGAATCTTCCCAGTTCCCTGAACTTATAATCCCGGTAATTGTCGAATCCGGCATTTTTTGCAACCTGCTGTCTTTTTTCTATTAATTGGTTGAAAAGGGTGTTGAGCTCGTCCTTATCCCGGAGCCTCCGTTCGTTCACTTTACGGTAAACTTCTTCACGAAGTACCCTGTCATGACTTTCAAGAAACTTAGCAGCCTGCTGCAACGTGTATTCTTCACCGTTTACTTCCACCATCATTTTGCCGGTTATCACTCCGTAATGTTGCTGCATTACAGCCAGTTCTGCCTGGAGAGGAATATTGTCTTCCCGAAAAAGATCAATACTTTTTTTTATTGATCGGAGGTAAGTAAAATATTTGGATGTTTCCAGATGGGCCGTAAAGGGCGAATTGACCAGTTTTTTATTTAGGAGGTCGGCATAAGGCTGAATTTTCGGATGAATTTCCATGCAGAAATAATTAAAAGCTTCTTCGAGCTTTTTATCCGTAGTATCACAAGTCATTCTAATTTGACGCCAGCTAAAATCTTCATTTATCACTGCCTCCAGCTCATTCATATCAGCCATCCAGCCTTCTAATTCTTTTTTGGAAGAAATATTTCTTTCCAAAAGTTCTTTGAAAAAAGGTTCTATCGTTTCCCAGGAATCGACGGCAAGATTTTTTGGAATAAATTTTCTTGGGATCTTTTTAATGTCTGCCGATGCTTCAATCATAATCTTATTAATGTCAGTTATTCCTGATGTTTTGGATATAACAGGTTATGTATATAGCCAAGCCTGTTATTTAACCCCCCTGCTTTCAATTTTCCTTGTAGTGGTTTTTTGTGGCTTCATATCCTTTACCACCGGTTTTTCTTTATGAGAAGGCTTGGATGGCTTGGCTGTTTCAGCACCTTCTTCTACTTCTTCAGGCGAAGCCTGCTTTATTTCTATATCGTTTTGCTTAAGTATATGAAACCATCTTACCATTTTTTTCATATCACTGGCATATACTCTTTCAAAATCCATATCGGGATATACTTTATCAAAGTAAGCTTTTAATGTTTTGTTATCAGCAGTGCTTTCAGGAACTTTTTCTGCATTTTCTTTCATGGCGATAAACAGGTCCGCAAGGTTGGTATTGTCTTTCACAGTAAATACCTCAATACTTTCCAAATGAGAAAAATTGTGTTTTCGACTGCTCACAAATTTGGTGCTCTTATCTTCTAGGGAACGCACGACGGCTCCATCAGATTTAGAAGACAACAATTCATACAATCCACCAAGGCCAGTTACAGAAACTATCTTATGATACTCCATTGTAAATTATTTTAAAGCGCAAGATAATAGAAATGCGTTTTAAGAATGTTAATGAATTAAAAAACCCGGGGTTGATGCCCCGGGAATGATCTGTCAATACTTATAAGCCGGTTTATTTTCTTTTCAGCATAATTTCCATTGTTTTAAATTCATGGCCATCTTGCACCATGTACATTTCCATCTTTTGCGTATCGTTATCCACTATCGTAAAATTTTCCCGCATATCTACAGACTTTCCGGTCGAAGGGTCAGTTGTGGCACCGGTAAAGCTAATTGTTTTTGTAGCCGGATCCCACGTGCCTTCCATATTCATAAGCCCTGTACCCATGTTATCGGCCCACGAACTGGTGAACTTTTTTTTTGCATTATCATAGCCTAAAATACTAAAACCTTCGAACGGCATTCCGTTAAACGACCCCGTGTGTTTCGATTGTTGGTATCGTCCGCCAAGAATCATTTCATTCTCGACAGTGGCGATGCTTTTTGAAGGGGGTTGTCCCGGCGCCATCCACATAGTAATATCTTCAGTCCATGTGCCGTCAGATGTGGCAATCATTTTATGTATATCCCCGGGAGTCATGTAAGCCTGCCAGGCTTTCATTTCAGCTTCATCTTGCGAAAAAGATTTCTGTCCTGCTGTAACGAAAAGTAATACGGCAGCAATAGTAGTAATTTTTTTCATGGTAAAAGTTTTGATAAGTGATAGGGCTTCTAAATTAATAAACGACGGGTAAAATTCATAACGGCAGTGCGGATGAATTTGGCAGATCGTTTCAAGGGTTTTTGATATTGTTATCGTCAAATGAATTAATTAAAGAGTTTTCATGTATAAAATTTTTATTTTAGTCTTGGTGTGTATTACCTGTTCATTACCTATCTATGCCCAGTCTGTATCCGGAATTATAATGGATTCAGTTGAAAAAGTTCCGCTTTCAAATGCTTCAATAAGCCTAGCACCATTAGAACCTTCTTCAGGCCCGTTTTCCAGTGTGGCAGACAGAAATGGCGCTTTTTCTTTTAAAGGTGTTGCTGATGGTAACTACACGTTAACTATTTCCTCCGTTGGGTATGAAATCTATACAATTTTAATAACAGCGGGCCCCGGCAATACAGACGTGGGAAATATCCTGGTTTCGAAGGCGGCAAAAACGCTGACCGGGGTGATTGTGAACGGTGCTGCACCGCCGGTGAGGCAAAGACAAGATACAGTAGAGTATGCGGCCAGCCAATATAAAGTGAACCCTGATGCAAATGCCGAAGATTTAATTAAAAAAATGCCAGGCGTAACGGTAGACCAGAAAGGAAGCGTATCCGCTCAAGGAGAAACAGTAAGAAAAGTGACGGTTGACGGACGCGATTTTTTTGGAGATGACGCCACTGCTACGCTGCGGAATTTACCGAGTGAAGTGGTCGATAAAATCCAGGTTTTTGATAAGCTCAGCGACCAGGCACAATTGACCGGATTTGACGATGGCAATACTACAAAGTCTATAAATATTGTTACAAAAAAAGATATGCGCAATGGAAACTTTGGGCGGGTGTATGCAGGTTATGGTACCAATGACAGATACAGCGCGGGTGGGAATGTGAGCTTTTTTAATAATGCCAGAAGAATTTCTTTGGTGGGATTGGTAAATAATATTAATCAACAAAATTTTGCATCCCAGGAC
>JBDSPQ010000205.1:0-3162 GCA_039930305.1 Ginsengibacter sp.
TTCGGATCTCCGCAGGATTTTATGTTTCTGACCGAAGCATTTCATAAAGCAGGTATCGGAGTAATACTTGACTGGGTACCTTCTCATTTCCCCTATGACGCCCACGGACTTTACATGTTTGACGGCACGCACACATATGAATATGCGGATATGCGAAAGGGCTTTCACCCGGATTGGAACTCTTATATTTTTAATTATAAAAGGGGAGAGGTACGATCATTTCTTATCAGCAGCGCCCGCTTCTGGTTTGATCAATTTCACATCGACGGAATTCGGGTAGATGCGGTAAGTTCAATACTTCGCCTGGACTACTCGCGTGAAGAGGGAGAATGGGAGCCGAATGAATTTGGTGGCAATGGAAACCTCGAAGCGATTGAATTTATCAAAAGTCTGAATGAAATGGTATATAGGGATTTCCCGGATGTGCAAATGATTGCAGAAGAGTCAACTGATTGGCCACAGATAACTGACCTCACTATAAACGGAGGACTCGGTTTTGGTATGAAGTGGATGATGGGCTGGATGCACGATACCATCAACTATTTTAAAACGGACTCATTATATAAGAAGAATGAGCAGGACAAATTCACTTTCAGCATGATGTATTTTTATGATGAAAATTTTCTTCTTCCTTTAAGTCACGACGAAGTAGTGCACGGTAAATCTCCTATGCTTTATAAGATGCCCGGCGACACGTGGGCACAGTTTGCAAACCTTCGGTTATTATATACCTATATGTTTACACACCCGGGTGGTAAATTACTTTTTATGGGAAACGAATTCGCCCAAACTTCTGAATGGAATTACCATACTGAAATCGACTGGTATCTGCTGCAATTTGAGCCGCACCACAAGATGCAGGATTGTGTGAGTGAACTCAATAAATTATATAGGGCGGAGCCCGCGCTATATGAGTTACAGTTTGACAAAGCAGGCTTCGAATGGGCAGATCTTAGTCACCGTGATGAATCTGTAATTGTCTATCGGCGCAAAGGGAAGAAACCCAAAGATGATATTTTGGTCGTATTCAATATGACGCCTGTTGAACGTCATCATTGGAAAATAGAAGCAGCCGGAAAGCGGAAATGGGAGATCATTTTTAATAGTGATGACTCCCGGTTTTGGGGCAGCGGACAAAGCGAACATCATTCTCTGGAATTGTACGAAGTGGATAAAAAAAGTAAAACATATGAAATAAACCTGTATCTGCCTGCGTTAGGTGCATTAGTCCTCAAGTAGCGCTGGTGTATTACTGTTGCCAGTTAAAAAAACACCTGGTATGAAAAATAGTATCATCTTTCTCTCACTTTATTTCACTGCGATGTCTGGCTTTAGCCAAAACATTGATAGTGCAGTTTATTTTTTTCAAAAAGGAAAAGAAGAAAAAGCAGCCGGACGCTTTGCAGTTGCTGCACAATATTTTTCAAAATCCATTGCCAACAAACCAAACTATACTGAAGCCTATGTTGAGAGTGGAAAAACCAATTTACAAATGCGCAGGATTTACGATGCGCAGAAAGACTTTGCCAGGGCATACGAACTTGCCCCTTCTGATCCTGATATTATCCAGGAAATGACAATGCTTTATTTTAATAATCGCCAGTTTCAGAAGGCGATAGAGTTTGCTCAGAAATGTAAAAACTGCAAAGAGTCAGATCGCATCCTTGGGATGAGTTATTACCATACGGAAGATTACGGTAAAGCACAAACGCTACTTGAAAAATCACTTGCCGTTGACAATAAAGATGCAGAGGCGGCTTACACTCTTGGGAGAACCTACCTCGAACTGGAGAATGAGAAAAAAGCCATACCGCAATTTGTAAATGCAATTGCAAATGATAACTCAAGAAATGTATGGATGTACGAACTGGCACTGATTTATTATAGCTTGAATGATTTTAAAAATGCCATAAAATATTTTGACATGGCGGCGAATTCGGGATATAATAAAACGAATGATTTTTATGAAAACCTCGGCTTTGCTCAATTGTACACGGGGAATATTGAGAATGGCATACAAAATCTTACAGAAGTGCTAAACCGCAAACCCAATAATAAGGAGTTGCTCGGCAATATTGCCAATGCCATGTACGAGACAAAACGCTACGATGCAGCACTTGAATATTTTCAAAAGTTGCTCGAACTTAATCCAAATGATGCATCTTCATTGTATATGGCAGGTATGGTTTTTCAAAAAAAAGGTGAGAAAGAGAAGGGGCAAAAAATATGTGATAAAGCAATCGAGATGGATCCGTCTCTTGCAAAAAATCGTCAGAAAAAAGAGCTGCCGATGGGATTGTAAATCCCCCTGATTTTTAGTTCACTTTCCACTTTAATAAGTTTTTATATTTCCCTCCACCTTTTACCAGTGTTGATTTTACTACACTCCTAATAGGGTGTTTCTGCTCTTGAAGCCCGCATGATAAGGTTGTAATTTTCGGCTATCCAAATCCGCGAATTTAATACCCATGCTTATGAAAAATCTTTACCTGATCATTAGTGGATTAGTAATTTCTCTTTTCATTTTTACCGAATCCAATGCTCAATGCACCTGCTCGGATGGCTCCATACCGGATTCGGTGCAATATTCGCAATATTTTGATTCTATCATTGCAAATAATAATGTTTTAAGTTTTCCCCAATTTAATCCTGATAGCGGGAGCTTGCAATGTATTCGGCTAAGCGATACCGTTACAACAGTAGTGAGTTACAACATGCAAAATGACCTCGACTATGTTGAGGATTATGTTTTTGAGACATTTAGACGTTCGCGATTTGAGGGCCCTGGCAGTTATGTAAACTCTATAACCTCTGCTCCTCAAGAGTACGGTCCGTACACTTTGCAGCCACGGGATTCTGTAGGCGACAATATATCTATCGGTCCTGATACTGTTTTTAATAAGCAATACCAAAGCAAATATGGGCCGCCAAATGCAGCATATTACGGTACAGGCACTGTAAATTTCAACTACCTTACCACAAGCACCTTCACTATTTTGACGGGTAGCGACAACGCTGTGTTTAAACTTAGCTCGTACACCCGGCTGTTTGTGACACTTACCTACTACTGGTGTCCGTCGGCCATATTATCTGCCCGGGTTTCAAATTTTACAGCAACGAATGGCGGCGATCACATTTCCCTGGGATGGGAATCTGATCATG
>JBDSPQ010000206.1:0-3100 GCA_039930305.1 Ginsengibacter sp.
AATTTAGTACAGCTGGCCATCGATTATTTTAGTACAAATTAAAAACTAATGCAAACCTTACGGAACGATTTACTATTGCGTGTATTAAGAGGTGAAAAGGTGGAGCGTCCACCGGTGTGGATGATGCGCCAGGCGGGCAGGTATCTGCCAGATTATATGAAGCTGAGGGCTAAATATGATTTTTTTACAAGGGTGCAAACACCGGAGCTCGCTACAGAAATTACTTTACAACCCATAAACCAGGTTGGCGTTGATGCGGCAATCATTTTTTCCGACATACTGGTGATACCGCAAGCTATGGGGCTGGAAGTTCAAATGGAGGAAGGCAAAGGGCCGTCGCTGCCGAAAGTAATTACGTCAAAAAAGGATATAGAAGCACTCGTGACAGACAATGCGGAAGAAGCGTTGCATTATGTTATGGACGCATTATCACTCACAAAGCAGGAGTTAAATGGGACGGTTCCCTTAATCGGGTTTGCCGGTGCTCCCTTCACCATTTTGTGCTATATGATCGAAGGAAAAGGAAGCAAAACGTGGGATAAAGCCAAGCAATTTTGTTATACGGAACCTGCGCTTGCGCATAGTTTATTGCAAAAAATCACTGATACGACAATTGTGTATCTTAAAGCACAGGCAAAGGCTGGTGCAGATGTTTTACAGGTGTTTGACAGCTGGAGTGGCACGCTCAGCCCGGAAGATTTTAAAATCATTGCTCAACCTTATTTATTGCAGATTGCCGATGCATTAAAAGACATAGTCCCGGTTATTTTATTTCCTAAAGGTAGCTGGTATGCGCTGCATGACCTTAGTAATTCCAGCGCAGCAGGCCTCGGTATTGATTGGTGTGTTTCGCCAAAACTGGCAAGATCTTTAACAGACAATCAAATAGTTCTGCAGGGAAATTTTGATCCGGCTAAATTGTTGGCGCCTATACCTGTGATTAGGCAGGCAGTTAAAAAAATGATTGATGAATTTGGCGTTCAAAATTATATCGCGAATCTCGGGCACGGTATAACGCCGAATGTGCCCGTGGCACATGCAAAGGCTTTCGTAGATGCAGTAAAGGAATATGAGCCTTCAGCCATTGGTGTGGCTTAAATAGATCATAATGGATGATGTAAAAATTAAAGACCAATGGATTTCCTTAATTGAAGATTTACAAGACAGAATTTGCGTTGCTCTGGAAAGTGTGGATGGCAAAGCAAAGTTTGAGGAAGATACGTGGGCGAGGGAGGAAGGCGGCGGTGGCAAAACACGGGTTATTTCGGAAGGTAATATTTTTGAAAAAGGCGGTGTAAATACTTCGGTCGTTTTTGGTGGGGTATCGGAAGCTATGAGGACACAATTAAAAATTGAAGGTACTTCGTGGTTTGCCTGCGGCATTAGTATCGTTATGCATCCCCGCAATCCGTTTGTACCCACTGTGCATTGCAACTACCGGATGTTTGAACTTTACGGAGATGAAGGCGAAATTGAAGATAGGTGGTTTGGCGGCGGAACAGACCTGACCCCTTACTATTTATTTGAAGAGGATGCAACATTTTTCCATAAAACGTATAAGGATATATGTGACGAATTCGATGGTTCTTTCTATCAATCATTCAAACAAGCTTGTGATAACTACTTTGTCAATTGGCATAGGAATGCCGAAAGGCGTGGTGTCGGCGGTATCTTTTATGATTACAGACGACCGTCAGGGCAACATGATGCCAATTTTTGGATGAATTTTGCGAAAAAATGCGGAGAAGGTTTCCTGTCTTCCTATATTCCGATAATACAAAAGAGAAAAAATACCGGGTATAGTAACGAACAAAAGCATTGGCATGAGATCAGGCGGGGACGTTATGTTGAATTCAATTTGGTTCACGACAGGGGAACGCTATTTGGCTTAAAAACCAATGGCCGCACAGAAAGTATTTTGATGAGCCTGCCCCCTTCGGTAAGATTTGAATACAACTACCTGCCAGTACCCGGCAGTGAAGAGGATAAAATCTTGCAGGTTTGCTTACATCCACAGGAGTGGGTGGTTTAAATGTAAGTTCTTTTAATATTTACAGAATTATATAATATGTATTTGCAAAAAAGAAATAGAATTCTCCGGCAAACTGCTTCCATCAGAAGCCTTGTTGCTGAGACTTCCTTAAATCCAAATAATTTTATTGCACCCTTATTTATTGATGAAGGTGAGGACGTCGTTTTTGAAATTCCTTCCATGCCGGGGTACTACCGCCGTTCCATTGACGGCACCATCAAAGAGATAAAAGAGTTATGGTCCATGGGCATTAAGTGTGTTTTAATATTCATTAAAGCATCTGATGAAGTAAAAGATAATACAGGGAAAGAAGCCTGGAACCCGGATGGATTGATGCAACGCAGCATTAAAGCTATTAAGGATGCAGTTCCTGAAATTGTTGTAATGACTGATGTTGCGCTTGATCCGTATTCATCGTATGGACATGATGGCATTGTGGAAAATGGTGAAATCGTGAATGATCCTACCGTGGAGGCGCTGGTAAAAATGAGCCTGAGTCATGCCATTGCCGGGGCCGACTTTGTAGCTCCAAGCGACATGATGGATGGCAGGATTGGAGCAATAAGAAAAGCCTTTGAGGAAAACAATTTTACCCGGACGGGTATTATGGCATACAGCGCAAAGTATGCCTCCTGTTTTTATGGACCGTTTCGCGATGCGCTGGATTCTGCCCCGGGGTTTGGTGATAAAAAAAGCTACCAGATGAATGTGGCCAATCGACGGGAAGCCGTGAAAGAAGCAAAGCTGGATGAGGAGGAAGGCGCAGATATTTTGATGGTAAAACCAGCCATGGCCTATCTCGATATTATAAGAGACGTAAAAAATAGTGTAACCCTTCCCGTAAGCGCTTATCATGTGAGCGGAGAATATGCTATGATAAAAGCTGCCGCCCAAATGGGATGGATCAATGAAGAGAAAGCTATTATTGAAAGTCTTACATCCATAAAGCGCGCAGGCGCTGACCTGATAGCCACATATTTTGCGAAGGATGCGGTAAAGCTGTTAGGGTGATTTTATTATGGGAGGCCGCCACGGTGTTACTTCGCGGTTTTCCAATTATGTTTACCA
>JBDSPQ010000207.1:0-7935 GCA_039930305.1 Ginsengibacter sp.
ACCAAATAATAAAATGTCTTTAGCAAGAAATTGTCCGGGCATTGGCGATAAGTATGGAAATCCGTAATCAGGTTGCCAAACACCGGGTGTAGAAAAGATAAAAGTCAACGTTATGAAAAACATTATCATTGCTCCAAGGCTACCTATTGCCGAAGCCCTTGCCGAAACACGCCTGCAGGCAATTAAGATTCCCAAAATAATTTCAATAACTCCTAACATTTTTGAAAAACCCTGCATGCTTGTTACATTATATGCCCATGATAGCAGCGGGCTGTTAGTCACCAATGGTTTAATACCTTCAGCCTCGTAAGAAGTAAACTTTAAAAACCCTACCCATAATAAAACGATCACAAGGCCATAACGGATAATACCTGCTCCCAGCTTCTCAATGTCAATACCTATATGACTTCCTGTTTTAACCATTGTCTTTATATCATTTTTCTTTAAATGACATACTATCAATAAATATTCCTGTAATGCAAAAAGTTATCACGGAGATATCACGTTTCTATGCTTTATGAAACACAACCTCCTTTGAAAAAACAAATGCAAATAATTTCTGTGCGTGAAAAGGAGAACAAAGTATTTTATAATATTTTTTCTACTACAACAATGCGATTTAAGATCAAAGAATGAACGACGTTTTACTGAATTGTCACGGAGTTATAACATTTATATGCTTAAAAAAGCACGCTTTTTTTTTACAAAATTGGGGATCGGGATCAGTAATATATTCCTCAAAATGGGAACATAAAATGAGATAAAAAAACAAAAAAGTTTTTGCCTAAGACGTTTGTGGAGTAACAATTGGCAGACTGAAAGAAAAAATATTGGTTTTGTTATTAGCAACATTTACGTGTAAGTTTAAGCCATGCAGGTAAAGTATTTTTTTTACAATAACCAGTCCCAGGCCCGAGTATGAAGGTTTGGTAATGCGTTCGTCATCTTTTGCCGGGCCGTTTATCCAGGTAATCAATTCTTGTGGCAAAGCCACACCTGTGTTTTCAATATTTAAAGCCAGGTAATTATTCTCAACACTAAGGCCCACATTTATAGCTCCACCGATAGGCGTATTCTTCACAGCATTTTCCACAAGGTTTTGTATTACTCTTTCCATCATGCTTACATCTGCATTTACCCATACATGATACTGGCATTGTGTGCATTTTAAATCAATAGATTTCTCTTTTGTAGATAGCTGAAACGTGTTTACTATTTCCTGCACAATCTCTGAAAGTACAAAAGGCTCTGTCTTAAGCTTAAAGTCTGACGATTCAATTTTTGAGAGCTCGAACAGCATCGTTACCAAATGCTCCACATTAGAAAGTTTATTCAAAATCATTTGAATATAATTATCCAGTTCATCGGAGGTCAGAGAGCCGTCCTGCATTTTTATCAACAAGGTTTCAGTGTATCCCCGCGCGATAGAAAGCGGCGTACGCAGGTCATGAGATATATGGGCAATAAAATCTTTCCTGGTGTTTTCCAGCCCTGTGAGCCTGTTAACATTGTACACGAGCAGGTCAGCCATTTTATTAAATGCCTCTGTAACGGGAGCAAGCTCATGTTGTTCTTTTATCTTAAAACGGGCTTTAAAATCACCTTCTTCAAATCTTTTTAAAACACTTACCATGCGCTTAAAACCTTTTTGAATACTGTTGAGATAAATAAAGCTTATAATAACAGAGATAAGAATAATAATACAAAAGGCCTGGATGGCAAGGCTGCTTACATGGCTGCTGAACAGCATTTGAGATACGTTGCGGTATTCGTTGCTTCCAAGTATCACATAGATATATCCGAGCTTATGGTTGTTATAATTTACCTCTGACGCAGAAAATATTTTTGGATTAGCAGGGTCTTTAGGGTCGGGACCTTTTATATATTTTCCACCACCAGATTGTATGTACTTCCTTACATTATCTAATGGAAGTTTCCAAAGTCGTATACTATCTTTCGGTGCATGAAAAGCAATTACATCTCCGGAGGTATCTAAAAAGTAAACTTCAGCGCTGGGGCTTAGCACCATCGCATTTTGAAAAACTGAATCCGCTTTTCTTTTGTTTATTCCATTTTTATCAAAAGGAGATGAAAATTTTGCAATATGTGCTGCAACATCTTTATTGAGTAGCTGTGTGCTTGCCTGGTAAAAATGAGTGGTTGCCAGGTAAGTGATCAATATAAAAAGCACACACAGTACAGTGATCAGGGCAAAGATCAAAATAGTGATCCTTCTGAATATGCTGAATTTTTTTGGTTTCATTCTGAGAATCTATAGCCGGTACCCCAAGAGGTTAAAATATATTCAGGATGATTTAAGTCAGGTTCTATTTTAATTCTCAGCCTGTTTATATGGGAAGTGATCGTGTGTTCATACCCCGAAAACACATACCCCCAAACCCGTTCCAAAAGTTCCTGGCGGCTGAATGTTTTGCCGGGATGGCTTGCCAATAACAGAAGAAGGTCAAATTCCTTAGGCGTAAGATCCAGTCTTTCTCCATTTATTGAAGCCTTTTTTTTATCGCTGTCTATCGAAATATTTTTATATAATATTTCCCTGTTTTCTTCTATACCGTTGTGGTGGCTCTGCTCACCCCTTCGTAGCAAAGCTTTGACTCGTGCTATAAGTTCAAGTATTCCAAAAGGCTTGGTAACATAATCATCCGCACCTAGTTCCAATGCAAGCACCTTATCACTTTCTTCCCCATGGCAGGTCAGCATAAGTATTGGCGTACTGCTGTCTTTTTCTCTTAAGGTTTTACATATCTCCATTCCGTTCAGATCGGGCAACGTGATGTCCAGGATCACCAGATGGAAATTATCAGTATTAAATTTCTCTATGGCTTCTTTTCCGATTGCACAGGAAGTAAGATTATAAAGATTAGCGTCAAAATGCAGTTTGAGCAATTTTGTGATCTCAGGATCATCTTCAACTAAAAGGATGTTTTTCATTTCAATTACAGGTGCTAGATGTCTAATAAAGATAGGATGAATAATAAACAAAAAGGAGGACGGCTAATAACTTGTCTATGTCTTATCTGGTAGGTCTCCCCGATGGGATAGATGTTATTACAAGAAATATATATACAGGAATTTTTACTTGATAGTTTTAAGTTTTGTCAGGGAAAAGCAAGGATTGCAAATTCATGAGTGGGTAATTATGCCCGCCAGCAAGTTGTTGGCGAGAGAGGCTGGCAAAAGTATCAAGCAAAAGGCAGGGGAATTTATTCATCATTCCCGGTGTCGTAAAACCTGGCGAGAATGCACGAAGGTTACGTAAGAAGATTAATCATAACCGTTCCTCAGGTCGAAGCTTAATGAGATTTTTTTAATGGCATGATTGGATTCTGAAATCAGTATTTTAAATATTTTCCAAACCAGTCAAGATAACGCTGTAGCCTGTCAACCAAATAGGACGGCACTGTTACGCCATGAAACTGGCCGGGGTAAATTACTAGCTGTGCAGGTGTACCCACAGACCGGAGAGCCTGGTACATTTGTTCCGCTCCCGATGATGGTACATTAAAATCCATTTGACTTGCCATAAACAACGTAGGCGTCTTTATGCGATCAGCATGAAAGAAAGGGTAGGAGATCTTTATCCATTTGTCTATATTTTTCCACGGGGCGCCCAATTCAGTTTCGTACTGGGTTACATATTGATCCACTCCATACATGCTTAGCTGTAAAGCGCTGCCCGCGCCACTTGCTGCAGCTTTAAAACGAGTATCGGTAGCGATCGTGTAGTCGGTTAAAATACCCCCGTAGCTCCAGCCACCAATTCCCATTCTTTCAGAGTCTGCGATACCTTTTTCAATTAAATAGTCTGCCGCGCCGAGGATGTCCTGCACTTCTTTATTTCCCCAATCAGCATAAATTGATTTTGTGAAATCTATACCGCGGCCACTGCTGCCACGATAATTTACTCCCGCAACAGCATACCCACCAGCAGCAAGCACCTGCCGGTAAAGGTCGAAGCCAAATTCATCCTGCCCCACAGGGCCTCCATGTATATACAATATCAACGGAAGTTTCCCTGTTGCATTAGCAGGGCGGTATAACAACCCGGAAACGATGGTGCCATCTTTACTTTTAGATTTGAAACCTTCAACCTTACACAGCTCTAATGGCGCAAGAAAAGAATCGGAGACATTAGTTAACTTTTTTGTAACTCCATTCTCAAGAACGTAGAGCTCTGGTGGCACTTGCGGTTCGCTCATTTCCACGAGCCACTTATCCAGGCTCTTATTGTATTCCAACCGGGTGAAACTTTTATCTCCTGTAATCAGCTTCTTCATCTTTTTGTCAGAAGTTGAAAACTGCACCGGGTAACATTGCCGGTCGTCTTCCATCAGCACCGTTATAGTTTTGCTATCCTTTGACCACCTGGGATTTCTTACCGGTCTATCGGTGCGCTCAGAAAGCAAAATGGGCTTGCCGCCGTTTGCAGAAATAACAGCAAGGTAGCTTTCTCCATACATCGTAAATTTTTCAGCGCTGCTGCTTTGCAGGTAAGCGATACTCCTGCCATCCGGGCTCCATGCAGGATCGGTATTCGAACCTGCAAAATCTGTAAGCTGTTTTAACGGTGCATGTTCCCTGGCGTCTATCAGCCATAGATTGGTATTTTCATTCCGGTCCGGTTCGGTTGTGCGATTGCTTACAAAAACAATTTGTGATCCGTCCGGGCTAAATGCAGGCGCACCCTCACTGTACAGGCCGGAGGTAAGCGTATCCATTTTTTTTGTTTCAATATCGAAAAGATACAAGTGGCTCCTCCTGTTATTAAGATACCCGTTTATGTCCTCCTTAAAATGATAGCGATCTATTACGAAAGGATCCCGAGCCTTATCTTTTGAGGTATCACTGTAGTCCGCATCTTTAAGCCCCAATAATATTTTTTTCCCATCAGGGCTCCACACATACTCATCTATATCAGCTTTCAGGTCCGTAATTTTTTTTCCTTCGCCACCCCTGCGGTCAAGGAGCCATAACTGGGTTGAAGACTTTTTGTCCTCGCTGTTTGTTGCTTCTTTTCTTGCTGATAAAAAGGAAAGATATTTTCCATCCGGGCTGAAACGCGGTGCTGATTCACTTTCGGGGCTATTGGTAAGTTGCACGTTTTGTTTTCCATCCCAGCTTATCATCCACAAGTCTTCATTTCGTTTGTCTTTTGCCGTATCAACAGACGCTAATACATAAGCCACCCAATTGCCATCTGGCGAAACCTGCGGATCAGAAATATTTTGCAGGCGATATATATCCGTTGGCAAAATTGGCCTTTTGACCTGTGAGAAAGTTGAAGAAATTAATAGAAGAAAAGTTGTACAGGAAAGAAATATTTTCATAAATGGAATATAAGGCTGATTATGATAAAAATTACAGAACTAAAAAACTTTTGATGCAGATGCCGGATGAAGTTATACCAGGGAGATAAGTTTTGCAATATTTTGTTTGGTATAGAATGCTCTTATATAAGGCAAAGCTTTAACAATAAATCAAGCGATTTTACCGCGGACGACATAGCGAAGGAAAGTAAAGCACCCATTTCAAAAAATCATTAAATATATTTACGCATGAAAATTTTATCAGCCATTATTTTAATAACTGCGCTTTCCTGCAACACGCCTATGCATGCGCAAAATAATACTACGGATGTGGAGGCGCATTTAAAAGAGCTTGGCATTACCTTAATAAAACCATCTGCTCCTGTTGCAAATTATGTAAAGGCTGTGCGTGTGGGAAATATGCTGTACCTCAGCGGCCATGGCCCTGACAAGCCGGAAGGTGGTTTGGTTATTGGTAAAGTCGGCGTTGACCTAACACTGGAGCAGGCAAAGGATGCAGCAAGGCTCGTGGGCATTTCATTACTCTCCACCATGAAAGCAGAGATAGGTGACCTGAATAAAGTTAAGCGCATTGTAAAAGTATTGGGTATGGTGAATGCCATTCCCACATTTGACAAGCAGCCCATGGTAATTAACGGATGCTCAGATTTAATGGTAGAAGTTTTTGGAGATAATGGAAAGCATGCAAGATCAGCAGTGGGTGTAGCTTCACTGCCATCGAATATTCCGGTGGAGATAGAGATGATTGTGGAGTTGAAGGAGTAGGGTGCAGGGAAAAGGCAAAGAGGAATAAGGCAAGAGGCGAAAAATAGGGAGAAAAGGTGAAAGGCAAAGGGAAAAAATCACAAGCCTAAGATTTAGTTTTGTCAGAAATGTTGGTGGCAAATAATAACAATAAAGAAAACGAAATGCTCCCAGGCAAAACATGGTGCCACGGTAGCCTGATTGTTACCCAACTAATGTGTTTGTGGCACATTTGCAACGAACTCAGGTCGTAATCGAAGCAACTAGTAAGCCCTGCTGCCGCATAAATGCCCTTTCGTAATGAGTTTATCGTACGAGGATATTTAATTTTTAAGCTAAATTCAAAATCCTAAAACCACATCATGAAAAAAAATCAATGCCTGCTTTTATCCCTGCTTATTTTTTTTAGCCTTTCTGTTTATGCACAGCCTTATGATATCGTGATTAAAGGCGGACATGTGATTGATCCGAAAAATAGTATTGATGCCTTGATGGATGTGGCCATAAAAGATGGAAAGGTGACTGCCGTTTCAAAAAATATTGATGGCGGGCAGGCCACACAGGTTGTGAACGCAAAGGGATTGTATGTAACGCCCGGCCTCATTGATTTGCATACCCATGTTTTTTTCGGTACCGAACCCGATCATTACCTGAGCAATGGTTTGGTTGCTTTGCCGCCGGATGGTTTTACGTTTCGTGTGGGTGTCACCACTGTTGCTGATGCAGGAGGCGCCGGCTGGAAATCCTTTCCTGCATTTAAAAAAAATGTGATTGATAATTCCCAAACCAGGGTGCTCTCGTTTTTAAATATTGTGGGCGAAGGCATGCGCGGGGGCGCCTGGGAACAGGACGAGGCTGGCATGAATCCAAAGCTCAGCGCTATGGTGGCGAGCGAATACAAGGACTATATTATTGGTTTTAAAGTCGCACATTTTGAAGGACACGACTGGACGCCTGTTGACCGGGCCGTGCAAGCAGGAAAACTGGCAGGCGTACCCGTTATGGTTGACTTTGGCGGATCGCATCCACCGCTCTCGTTAGAAGAATTGTATATGAAACATCTTAGACCGGGAGATATTTTTACGCATACTTACACCTTGCTGGATGGTGATGTACGGGAAACCGTGGTTGATGAGGCCACGCATAAAGTGAAATCTTTTATCTGGGATGCAAGAAAAAAAGGTATCATCTTTGATGTGGGTTATGGAGGTGCAAGCTTTAATTTTTCACAAGCCCTTCCGGCGATCAAAGAAGGCTTTTATCCAAACACCATCAGCACCGATCTGCACACGGGAAGTATGAATGCCTCTATGAAAAGCGAGTTGGATATTATGTCGAAATTCTTGTTGATGGGGATGCCCTTGCCTGAAGTGATCAAAGCAAGTACGTGGAGCCCTGCACAGGTCATTCATCGCGAAGAGTTGGGTAATATTTCTGTTGGTGCCATTGCAGACGTTGCCATCCTGGATTTAAAACAGGGGGATTTTGGCTTCTATGATAAAACTGGTTTCAAAATACAGGGCAGGCAAAAATTCGAATGTGCTATGACGATAAAGGGAGGCAGAATTGTTTATGATCTTAATGGAATTGCAGATCCTATTTATTTAAAAAATCAAAACTAATATTGCATAATAGCTAAAACAGCATTCATGGAAAAATTATTCGTTGCCGTTGCATTTTTAATTACAACATTTTTATTTGCGTGCAACTCACCAAAGCACGCCGGCGGCGAAGCCGCGTTATATAAATCATCGGACTTCACACCTGTCAACAGTTTTACATCGGGCGCTGAAGGTCCGGGCGTTGATGGTGACGGTAACCTTTATGCTGTCAACTTTTCTAA
>JBDSPQ010000208.1:0-3573 GCA_039930305.1 Ginsengibacter sp.
CTATGTATTTATTTTCTGTAAGAAAAGGCAGGAAGATGCGGCCTAAGCATTAGGCAGGGAAGTTTTTCTTTTTGTAGCTGACCTGGCAACAGCTTCGGGTAATTTTCAAAAATTTGGCGGGAGTTAACAGAGACGCTGAGTTTTCTGGGAGAGACTCAGCTACCACATAATATTTCAAGGACGTACCTCATATTTTTAAGACCCAATCACAATAAATAATATCAGGAACAATCCAATAAAATCATGTTTAATTACAATTCTCCTTTTTGTTTCATTGTCTGCTATCGGTCAAGACACAACAAAAGTTGAGCAATACTGCGAAGTCGTAACGACGGGCAGACTATTAAGCAACAAAGTGACGATTGATATTGACTACGGCGAAGAGCGAACTATCTGGAAAGACCACAGGATAAGAACGGACGAAGGCAAACTGAAAAAAATTAATTCCATTATTGACGCTGTTAATTATTTGGGCAAGACGGTTGGAAGCTCGTCAATGCCTTGCCATTTTATACCGGGAGCTGCCCAATAGTTTATCATTATGTTTTCAAGAAAGAATTCACCAGGGCAGAAAGCGATTGAGCTAATGCCAACAACCTGCCTCAGAGCAGTTCTGCTTTACCTCTATCAATCAGAGAATTCAAATGAAATCCAATTCGGGAGACGCGTCAATGTATATCGGCGTAGGATTAACACTCGCAGCCATTCCATTTCAAGGGAAATTTTTTCGTTCAAATACTAATTTCTACAGGAAAATATTTTCTTGAACCCGGGCTTTAAAGGTATAAGTTCCGGTTGTATTAATGTTGTCATAAGAAGACGGCTCGTCTTAAATTTGGTTAGCATTAAGACATCAGCTTTTTATTTCCGTTTCTCCTCTTTAATTGCAAGTTTATCTAATAAAGGAAATGAAAGCCCCGCTGGGAAAATAAATACATACACATCATTTTTATTATTTCTATTATCAACATCAGCACAGCATATGACTACTCATATACCATTTACTCCTGATTAAAACATTATTTCTTTTACCGGCATTGTATTTGAGAAATTGTTTATATTATTCTTCACCTTAAATTTTATGCTGATGGATGTCAACAAGATTATTGGCTATGCAGAATCTCCCGAATGGTTGGAGGGTGCTGCAGACACCATACAACCTGCCGTTTTGAATGCCTTTGAATCAGCCGGTAATTCAGGCAAGGCAATTAAGAATTTCCTCCATGGTACCTGGCTTGGCCATCCATTGCATCCCCTGCTTACTGATATCCCGCTCGGCGCATATACCACTACCGCCGTTATGGATTTGATGGAATTATGTGGTAATGAAGATGTGCGGCCTGGCGCTGATACATCACTTGCTATCGGGCTTGCAGGAGCAGCGGGCGCGGCAGTAACTGGCACGGCCGACTGGACAGGTACCAGCGGCCAAAACAGGCGCATTGGCTTAATGCATGCAACGCTGAATATAGGCGCTACCCTACTAAATACGGCTTCTTTTATTTTGAGAAGAAAGAAAACAAACCGGAAACTTGCCATCGGTTTGTCTTTCGCGGCATACGGCGTTACAACACTCGCTGCTTACCTTGGCGGCCATCTCGTATATGGCCAGCAAATGGGTGTGGATCATACAGCGGGTGAAGGACCTTATCCTTTGAAATTTACGGATGCGTATTCCGATGAAGACCTCCAAGAAGGACAAATGGTTTGTACCAAAGTTGGAGAGATACCGGTTTTGCTGGCAAGGCAATCGGGCAGGTTATATGCTATAGCACATACGTGTTCGCATCTTGGCGGTCCTTTGTCAGAAGGTGAACTTTTGGATGATGCCTGCGTAAAGTGCCCCTGGCATGGCTCTGTTTTTTCGCTGGAAGATGGCAGGGTAATAGATGGGCCCGCGACGGAGCACCAACCAGGATTTGAAACAAGAATCCGGAAAGGAAGAATCCAGGTAAGATTAGCGAAATCAGAAACCATAAAAAGATTAGATACAGAAGACCAAAGTTCGTGATACGATTCTTATTTGAAAAAAAAATTATTGTTGGAAAAAATGCAGGAATATTTCTTATGTTTTTTGAGGCTATAATCAACAGATCTAAAAATCGAATTTTAAATAAAAAGAGAAAAGAAACACCGTAAAAAATAATAACCCAAATATTGCGAAAGACAAGAGTAAAAGAGAAAACTTAATGATCGTTTTAAATCTCTTCTGCCCGTAGAAATTACGCATGGCTTTATACAAATAGTACAGCAAAAGCAGGATCAAAATAATATTTACATATTTCAACCAGGCAGCACCTGTCATAGCATTTAAAAACTTCATTCCGAAAATGAACAGGAATTCAATAAAAACAAAAATGTAAAAGTGAATCGTAAAAATAACGTGGTCGGTATAGTAAAATTCTTTGTGCCTTATATATAAAAGTTTTAGAATTAATGCAAACAGAGGGAGGAGTAAAAATAGCAATTGAGGAATGGTGTGAAAAAATTTTTCAGTAAACCTATTGACCGCCGCATCTACATGATGGTTGTATTTTTGATCTATTTCGATATTCTTCCTCGTCAGCATCCTGATAAACCAATTGTCTTTGACTTTACCCAGCGCGATCAGCGAATCATATTCCTTTACCGAGGAATATTCTGCCGGTGTCATGCTAATGAACGGCTTTTCACCAGGCTCGTTGGCAATACGATCTACATACAGGGAATCCATTGATGAAGGAGTTGCCTCCTGTACGGAATGTTTATCCACATTATAAAATGAAAAGAAAATCAGGAAAAAAATAAAGGAGGTAAAAAGATACATCCTGATCGGATTCAGATAAGCCACTCTCCTGCCCTTCATATATTCCTTTGACAAAAAACCCGGTCTCAATACAAGGTCTTTCAAAGAGATAAAAAACTTTCCGTCGAAATGTGTGATGTCACTAAAAAAATGCGTAATAAGATGCCATAAAGACTCTTTGGGTGATACGTTTTCCTGCCCGCAATGATGACAATACCTGCCCTGCAGTTGCGTTCCGCAATTGAGGCAATTTCGTTCAGCCCTTTCAGGAAAATGTGACAAGATTATTATTTGATGCCGGTAAAACCAGCTAAAAGTAATAAACAAAAACTGGTTGCAAAATTAATATGCACCGGCAAATCAAATTTGTATAAAGGCTATGAACCGGTCTTTACTTTTATTACAATTTTTTTTGGACTCTTTGGTCTTCCTCTTCCAAATTTAAAATATCCTGAATAACAAAAAGAAGCCGCCGATGTTGTGTGTTCGTGCTGATGGCTTAGCAGCCTGGCTTCACCAACATCAGTTTGAAGCCGTAGCACAATTTATGCTAACTTATCCAATGCTTTAAAATTCCAAATACATCTATACCGCTTTCATAAAACTTTGCCGATGAATATTTATAATCTTCTGGGTGAAGGCACAAGTCTGCCGTCACAGGATTATTATGAACATATTCCATCTTCTGTATAAAAACTTCTTTAGTCCATAAATCAATACTGAGAGGATTGCGTTTCCAATCCCTCTTATCATCGGGATGGTGCTTTCTGTCTTTTTCATTTATATAA
>JBDSPQ010000209.1:0-2663 GCA_039930305.1 Ginsengibacter sp.
AACAGGTGCAGCATGCTTTTCAAAATGAATTCCATCATTGCTTTCGGCTAACCCTAATCGTGAGGTTCTTCCCCCAATATCAGCTGCCTTATTATCTTCACATCTGTACAGTAAAAATATCTTCCCATCTTTGACAATCGCAGCAGGATTGAAAACATCTGCCTTTTGCCAATAAACAGTTTTACTCGTAATAGGGTCTACAAATGTCAATGTAGAATCAGAACTTAAGATCGGATTTTCCTTTGGCTTCTCGAAGGTGTCTATAGGTAATGTTTTATTCCTGCTGACCGAGCAAGCTACTAATACAATGGTCAGAAAAAAGCTTAACCAATTTTTCATTAACTATTTATTTATGGGTTTCCAATGCAGACAAATGTACATAAGTTACAATGCCATGATGATAGCAGCCGAATGAAAAATTCAAAATTGAAGCGAAGAGGAGATTTTGGGAGGAAATTTACCTTATAAGAATCACGCTGCCTTTTTTGCTTATTCGCTCTCCGGAATCACAAAGCACATCCAGGACATACACATACACCGCAGTAGAAGGGGAAGCCCCCTTTACATTTCCGTCCCAACCATAAGTTTTGTCATTTGGAGGAAAATCCTGTTTTTGATATACCCGCTTGCCCTCTCTTGAGTATATAGCAAAGTTGAGCACCCGATCAATACCTCTTGTTAAAGGGTAGAAATAATCATTAATATTATCGTTATTCGGAGTAAATGCATTCGGCAACAAAACATTGGAGTCTTTGCATTCTACAAAAATCGTTATTTCATCTTTAGACACGCAACCACTATCGGACGTAACTGCAATCGTGTAAGTCTCCTTTTTTAGAATAGTTCCTGAAGCGTTGGCACATGTCGTACAATTCAACTGATTAGCGGGACTCCATAAATATGAAACCACATTATTGCCATAAACCGGCATTAACGTAAAGGGCGAGTTGAAAGGAAAAACCTGGTCAGGCCCTGCATCGACACCAGGTAAGGATTTAAGATGCACATTTACATCTGCACTGCTGGTAAAACATCCCACTGAGTCTGAGAGGGTGGCCGTGTACGTGATGTTAACGCCGGGAAATGCAAAAGGGGTATATGAATTGGGATCAGACAAGCCTCCGGCAGGATTCCACATAATTTTATAGTTTGCGGGGCCGGCATCAATCTGAACACTATCATTTAAACATATGTACACATCGGGTGTTGCCGTTGTCGCATTGAATGGGTTGTACACTTTCACCAGCACACTATCCATAGCTGAGCATCCAAAAGTATTGGTGGAAGTCGCATAGAACATAGTTGTTGTAGGTGGGCTTACTGTAATAGTATCGCATGTGCTGCAGAAAGTGAGGTTCGCAGGTGACCACGTGATATTATCATTTTGAAATGCGATCAATGTATCAGATTGACCAAGACATAATGTATCTACACGTGGCAGAACATATACAAATGCATCATCGCTTATTCTTATCACTTTCCTGAAAACATCAGTACATCCATTTATGTCTGTGCCTTCGAGTCTTAAGGTATACCGTCCGGGAATCGAATACTCCTGGGGCCCCGGTTGAAACGTACTATCCCGGTTTCCATCGCCGAAGTTCCAAATGTAGCTTACGATTGAATCACCGGGTAAATAAGGTTTCGAAGTGTTTGTCACAATTAGCGGTGTGCTAAGGCAAAAGGAATCTTGTGAAGTGAAACCCAGCATAGGCCCTTTAACAATCGTTTTTGACATCATCTGGATAGTGTCGTTACAGTATGCCTTACCGTTAGTTATTATAACGGTATTGTCAAATGTGCCGAACTTATCAGCTTTTACGGTTACGGAAGTTTTGGTTCCAGCGCCCACTTTTTTGCCGGCAACATTCCAGATGTACCTGGAACCTGGGTTAGCGTATTCATCTGTTACTGTAAAAGTGGCGCTGCTATTTATACAAATAGAAAGATCCTGGCTATTAAGTTGCGGAGCGGCAGTATACACTTTTTGTGTTTTGGTGTCTGAACAGCCGGTTATATCATCATCCACCGTAAGCGAGACTGAAAACTCCCCGGTATTAGGAAAAGTATGAACAACATCTGCAATAATTTCATCAGGGCTGCCATCGTCAAAGTGCCACAGATAAGAAGATTTATTCCCAAGGCTTTTGCTGTCGAAGCTAAAAGTTTTCTTATCTGAACAAGTATTTTTCAAATCGAACTTTGCAATAACGCCGATAATGGTTACATCAAAGCTATCTGCCACACCCAGGCATCCATTAAAGGCAGGAGTTACCACAATATTTTTTGTTCCTAATGAGCTGAATTTATGTTTTGATATAGTATCGGTCTCGATATCTATGGTTTCTGTGTTATCCCAGATATAGGTATTAGCATTCGTAGCTTTTCCAATAAACGTAGCGCTTTCGGAGCCACACAGCGTATTTTTTAATGGATAAGCAACGATATTTGTAGGGGGTATGCCAAAACGGACAGTATCAAATGCAAAATTATTACTGCAACCGCCGGCTGTGGTAATGGTCAATGAAGGCGCGTAGATGCCTGTTGCGGCATAATTATGTGCCGTTGTATTGCTGCCCGTACTTAGCGGAGCGCTGCCATCGCCAAAGGACCACATATAGCTACTTACTGCATCTCCCGGCACAGTTGTTACGGTGGCATCA
>JBDSPQ010000210.1:0-5045 GCA_039930305.1 Ginsengibacter sp.
AACTGGTAAAGAATTACTCCCGGCGCCACACCGAAGCTCACAATGTCACTTAAAGAATCCAGTTGTTTTCCCAATAAACTGGTAGCTTTTAATAAACGGGCAACAAAGCCATCGAGAAAATCTATTATGGCCGCCAATATAATACAAATTGATGCCCAGGTAAGTTTTTCCGGAATATTGAAACTGCTGCTAAAGTCATCGTTTACGTAGATCATAACCGTGTTTGTCTGCAAAGCAAACACGACTGCAAGGCAGCCGGTGAACAGGTTTAGTAATGTAAAAATGTTTGGGATAGCACTCATTTTTCCTGATGGAACGGCAGCGGTGTTGCCTAAGCCAGCATTGTTATAATCCGAATGATCGGCGTTATCAGCCATATTAAAATAAGCTTAACTTTTTTTGAGAATATGAATCAGTTATTATTAAGGGTCAGGGCGATTTCATTAAGCCCTCGATTTCATCTACGGTGATCGGAATATTTTTCATCAGATCTTTATTGCCATTTTTGGTGATCCAGAAATTATTTTCTATTCGCACACCCATTCGTTCTTCCTCAATGTAAATACCTGGCTCTATAGTAAATACCATCCCTGCCTTGATTGGTTCATTCCTGGTGCCAATATCATGTACATCTATCCCAAGGTGATGGGAGATACCGTGGTAGAGGTATTTTCTGTAAGCCCTGTTTTCAGGATCTTCATTTTTGACATCCGCTTTTTTCAGAAGGCCTATTTTTTGAAAAACTGACGTTGCTTCATCGCCCACCTTTTCGGTATAGTCAATTATAGTGATGCCTGGCCTTAGTATGCTTGCGGCATATTGGTGAAGGTGGAGGCAGGCATTGTAAACTGCTTTTTGTCGTTTAGAAAATTTTCCATTTACCGGAACCGTACGCGAAAGGTCGGCAGAATAATTTCCATAGCTGGCACCAAAATCCATCAAAATCATCTCACCATCCTTGCATTCATCATTATTACTTACGTAATGGAGTGTTCTCGCCCTGTCGCCACTGGCGATAATGCTTCCATAGGCAGGTCCTGTAGCCCGTTGCGAAAGGAATGAATGCCAGATCTCGGCGTCAATTTCATACTCCATAACGCCGGGCTTTATGAATTTCAGCAACCTTCTGAACGTAACGTCAGTGATGTCAACAGCTTTTTGCATCACTTCAATTTCAAGTGGCGTTTTAATGGCCCTGAGATCTTTCGCGATTTTCGCACTCCTTTTGTAATGGTGAAGAGGAAAGCGGTTACGCATTTCGGCGGCAAATCGATAATCTCTAACCGGGACAGCGTTTGCTTTCCGGTCGTTTTCATTTGTGTTTAGGTAAATAGTATCTGCCTGGTGGATCCACGCTTGCAACAAAGCATCATGCACATCCAACCATACAATGGTTTTCATACCTGAAATACTTTTGCCTTCGCTGGCAGTGAGCCGATGGCCATCCCATTTTTCCTTAAGTTCGTTGGGTCTCACCAGCACTAAAACCTCACGGTATTTCTCCTCAGGATTTCCGGGATACAGGATTAACATAGTGTCTTCCTGCTCGATACCGGTCAGCCAGAATAGATCAGAATTTTGTTTAAATGGATACAATGCATCGCCATTCATCGGAAGTTCATCATTACTATTGAAAATAGCCACCGAATTTTTATCCATTTTTTCAACAAACCGTTTCCTGTTTTGGATAAAAATTTCAGGGTTGAGGGGGAGATACTTCATTTATGGATGGTTTGAGAATTGCAATATACGCGATTCAAAGATTTTGCATTTTAAAACGATGAAACAACGCCTCAAAATGCCGCCGCAAAAAGTTCAAATTCTTTCACAAATAAAACTTTTACCCGAAACAATAATCTTATATAAAATTTAGTTTTACTTTGGAATATAGGTGGTTTTGTTGAACGTTTTAAAATTGACGAGTCGACACTCCGGTATTATTAAATAAAATCAAATTTTCGTTTTATTACCTTTGGCAATTATTTACTTACAATGCTTGTATATGTCAATACCCACATCGTTTACTTTACCTCGTAAACTTCTGCTAAATATTGGGCTACGTTCTGCAGAAAATGTTTATTACCAACTTTCGCCGGAGGAGTTAATTGCACAATCGGTTGAAAAAGGCGAAGGTCTACTTAGTGATACCGGAGCTCTGGTAATTGATACCGGTGAATTTACCGGGAGAAGCCCAAAAGACAAATACATAGTAAAGGATGAGATGACTAGTTCTAATATTGACTGGAATGATTTCAACATTCCGATGTCAACAAAACATTTCGAGTCACTTTATACTAAAGCGATATCTTTCTTGCAAGATAAAAAGATTTGGATACGCGATTGTTATGCGTGTGCAGACCCTGCCTACCGGATAAATATACGGGTCGTGAACGAAAATCCCTGTTGCAATCTCTTTGCGTATAATATGTTTTTACGTCCTGCGGAGAGCGAACTGGCCGATTTAAATATTGATTGGCATTTAATACAAGTGCCGCATTTGTTTGCGGACCCGGCCACCGATGGTACACGCAGCAAACATTTTGTTGTCATAAATTTTTCAAAAAAAATTATCTTGATCGGCGGGACGCAATACACAGGGGAAATGAAGAAAAGCATTTTCACCATCCTCAATTACATTCTCCCAAATGATCAAAATGTTTTGAGCATGCACTGCGCTGCGAATGCAGGAAATAAAGGAGATACAGCTATCTTTTTTGGCCTGAGCGGTACCGGTAAAACGACGCTGAGTGCAGACCCTAACCGTATGCTAATTGGTGATGACGAACATGGATGGGCAGATGATTCGGTTTTTAATTTTGAGGGAGGATGCTATGCTAAAACGATAGACCTGAATAAAACAAAAGAACCGGAAATTTACAATGCAATCAGGTACGGGGCAATTGTAGAAAATGTCACTTTTCAACCGGGCACAAATATTATTGATTTTTCGAGTAGGAAAATAACAGAAAATACCAGGGTCAGCTATCCGTTGGAATACATCCAAAGCACCCTTTATCCATCGATTGGCAGCACACCTGAAAACATATTTTTCCTAACGGCAGATGCATACGGAATTTTGCCTCCTATCAGCAGGTTGACTCCAGGGCAGGCTATGTATCATTTTATCAGTGGCTATACAGCAAAAGTTGCTGGTACGGAGGCAGGAGTTGAAGAACCAAAACCTACTTTCAGTGCCTGTTTCGGGGCGCCCTTTTTACCCTTGCACCCTGCCAGGTATGCAGAAATGTTGGGCAACAAAATAAAAGAACATAAAGTAAATATCTGGATGGTAAATACAGGATGGAATGGTGGCGGCTACGGGGTGGGTAGTCGAATGAAATTAGAGTATACACGTGCGATGATTACGGCAGCACTTGATGGAAAACTAAATGATGTCCCTTATCACAAACACTCCGTTTTTGGAATGATGATCCCGGATGAATGCCCCGGCGTACCGCATGAAATGCTTAGCGCGAAATATACGTGGGCTGATAAACAAGCCTATGTGGCAACTGCTCACAAACTTGCTGATTATTTCATCAATAATTTTGAAAAATACCGGGACAATGCCAGTAACGAAATTTTAGAGGGAGCCCCAAAATACTAACTAATTTAATACGCCAAATTTTCCAGCTTCGTACTCCCGGAATGTATCCTGTAGTTCCTGTTGTGTGTTCATTACAAAGGGACCATATTGTGCGATAGGCTCATTTATGGGTTCTCCGCTCAACAGTAGCAGAATACTGTCTTCATTCGCTTTTATTGAAATTTCTTCTCCTTCATTTTTAAACAAAACAAAACTATGGGTGCCGGCATGTTTGCCATTGACTTCCGCATCCCCTTCTACTACCAGTATCGCGGTATTATGCGTTGATGGTATGCCTGTTTTCATTTCTCCATTAGCTTTCAGATATATGTCAAACAAGTTTATTTCAGTGAACGTAGAAGCAGAACCCTTTGCGCCGTTGAAATCGCCTGCGATTACTTTCACTTCCCCGGCATTAGCCGGAAGGGCTACTTTTTGCATTTTTGAATCGACCAGCGCCTGGTATCTTGGTGCCGTAAGTTTATCTTTTTTGGGCAGATTCACCCATAGCTGAATCATTTGGAAAGGGCCGCCTTTTTTTGAGAATTCTTTTTCATGAAATTCTTTATGCAGTATTCCTGCGCCTGCTGTCATCCATTGTACATCACCTGGGTGAATAATGCCACTGTTACCAGAGCTATCATAATGCTCAACGCTTCCTTTGTAGGCAATAGTTACCGTCTCAAATCCCTTGTGCGGATGCACGTCAACTCCCCGTGGCACGTCAGAAACCCCAAAATCATAAGCAGGATTAAAATCCAGCATTAAAAAAGGGCTTAACCTCTCCCTTATTTTATAACCTGATGGAAAGTAATTATATACTCTAAAGCCATCGCCAACCATGCCTGCATGTTCGGGACGTGAAAATATTTTTTCGATTTGCTTAAGCTCTTCCATATACTTAATTTATTAGATTGCAATTTTGAATACAGGTAGCAAAGTTATGATATTTAGTATAGATTTGTAACCAGGTTACTAAATTACACCGGTATCCCCCAGGATACCACCATTGCCGATTATATGCCAAAGAAAAAAAAAGAACTGAAAGAAGAATTCACCATGGATATGCTTGCCCTTTGGGATGCGCTTGACATATTAAATGGAAAATGGAAAATTGCCATTATGTGCTCCCTGAATGAAAATAAAAAAAGATTCAAAGAGTTGCAAAGAGATATGGGAAGGATTACCGGCAAGATGCTTTCAAAGGAATTGAAAGAATTGGAGATGAATGAACTGGTGAGCCGGAAAGTAATCGACATCAAACCCGTAATGGTACAATATGCCCTGACAGCCTATGGTAAATCTCTTGAGAAGGTTCTAGAGGAACTCGTTAGGTGGGGAACTAATCACCGGAAAAGAATTCTAAAAAAGAAATAGGAATGTATTGTGATTGAATTTTCCGTTCCTTCCTGCCTCACTGAACCCTGGCAATGATTTCCCTTTCTGATTAAGCAAAACA
>JBDSPQ010000211.1:0-2680 GCA_039930305.1 Ginsengibacter sp.
CATCGCCGGGAACGATTAAGATGTGTTTTGTTGTCATGTTTTTATTTAAGTTGAAGGCATTGAGGCGACGAGGCATGAAGGCAACGAGGCAACAAGTCTTACATGTAGTTTAATAATTTTTTAACGAGACCAGCAGCAGCAGCTCAATTTCTTTTGCTGCGTTAAATAATGTTGTAAAAATTTCAATAGTCAGATATTTTAAATTAGATGCAATTTCAGTCTGTATTAAAATGATTGCGTTGCGCTATATATTTCGGTCACGAGTTTCATCGATTTTTGCCGGACAATTAAATCGCGATATGAATTTATTTCCCCCATCCGTTTTTTAATCCTAAAAAACTAATTGTTATGTCGTGTTACCTCGTTGCCTGTCTGCCTCTTTTTCCTTCCCTCCTTGCCTTATTGCTTATTGCCTCTCACTTTTCCCTAAAAACTATTCAACATCTTCAGCGTCGCTTTAATCGCAGCCACCGTTTGATCACTATCTAGTCCACGTGTTTTGAATTCCCTTTCATTGTGGCACCAGGTGATAATGGTTTCGCACAATGCATCACTATTGCCACCGGGAGGAATGCGAACTGCATAATCCGTAAGCTCCGGTAGTGTAATTTTCTTCTGTTTGTACACTTTTTTCAAAGCATTCATAAATGCATCATACTGGCCATCGCCCTGTGCATGCTCTTCAAAGGATTCTCCCAGCACGCAAATTCGTAAAGTGACGGAAGGATTCAGATCCTTGGAATGGGTCAATACATAATTTTCTATCGTTACTTTTTGTTCTATGGCACTGCTGTCGAGTACATCGGAAATAATGTAGGGAAGATCGGCCTGGGTTACAATTTCCTTGCGATCACCCAGTTCGATAATGCGTTGAGTCACTTTCTTCAGATCCTGGTCAGCCAGATGAATGCCTAACTGAAGAAGGTTATTTTCAATATTAGCCTTTCCGCTTGTTTTGCCCAAGGCATATCTGCGCTGGCGTCCAAATCGTTCAGGCATCAGGTCGCTGAAATAAAGCTTATTTTTCTTATCGCCGTCAGCGTGTATGCCTGCAGTTTGGGTGAAGACGTTTTCTCCAACAACAGGTTTGTTTACCGGGATGCGAAAGCCGGAGAACGTTTCTACCAGTTTACTTACACTGTACAATGCTTTTTCACAGACAGATGTTTTTAGCCCGGGCAAAAAATCATTCATTACGGCTATGGCACTAGCTAATGGAGCATTGCCTGCCCGTTCACCCATACCGTTTACGGTAAGGTGAATGCCGTGAGCGCCAGCTTTTAGCGCTTCGAGAACATTCGCCGTTCCCAGATCATAATCATTGTGTGCATGAAAATCAAAATGTATTTTCGGATACCGATGCACAATTTCTGAAACGAAGTCGAACGATTCTGAAGGAGTTAACACGCCCAGTGTGTCGGGCAGCATAATTCTCTTTACCGGTTGGGTAGAAAGGAATTCAAGATATTCAAAAACATAATCTTTTGAATCCCGCATTCCATTGCTCCAGTCTTCGAGATATACGTTACACTCAATTCCTTTTTTTCTTCCCAGCTTTATTACTTCGGCAATCTCAGCGAAATGTTGTGCAGGTTTTTTCTTTAGCTGGTGCGTAAGGTGATTGAGAGATCCTTTGGTAAGCAGGTTCATGACTTTAGCCCCGGCCTTCAGCATCCATTCCACCGATACTTCGCCATCGACAAAAGTGAGCACTTCCACTTTATTCAACAATCCGCCTGCCTTTGCCCATCGCGTGATTTTTTTTACCGCATCAAATTCGCCATCGGAAACCCTGGCAGACGCGATCTCAATGCGGTCTACTTTTAATTCAGTCAGTAAAAGTTTGGCAATCGTTAATTTTTCTATCGCAGAAAACGAAACACCGCTGGTTTGTTCACCATCGCGGAGCGTGGTGTCCATTATTTCAATATAACGCTGCGTCACGGACATTGGTTTTTTTTGAGGGCTAAAATAAACTCTTTGCTGCAAACGACCGGATATCTTCTTTCATATTTTGAAGGTAATCGATATCGTCAAATCCATTCATGAGATTATGTTTTTTATATCCGTTAATGTCGAATGATTCTTTTTCGCCTGTTGCAAGTATTGTAATGGTTTGTTCCGGCAGGCTTACTTCCAATTGCGCATCCGGGTCTGCTTCAATGGCCTCAAATATTTTTATAAGAAATTCTTCACTTACCTGCACGGGAAGTATTCCCACGTTAATAGAATTACCCTTGAATATATCAGCAAAGAAACTGGAAACCACACAACGAAATCCATAGTCATAAATCGCCCATGCCGCATGTTCCCGGCTACTACCGCTGCCAAAGTTCTTACCGCCCACCAGTATTTTACCCGAATAGACAGGATTATTCAACACAAAGTCTTTTTTCGGTGTTTCGTCAGTATTGTATCTCCAGTCACGGAAAAGATTGTCTCCGAAACCCTTACGTTCCGTTGCTTTTAAAAATCTTGCAGGGATTATCTGGTCGGTATCTACATTTTCAATCGGCATTGGGACTGCCGTGCTCGTTAGTATCGTGAATTTGTCGTATGCCATTATTGGATTTTATAAACTTTAATGTTGTATTTATTTCACTTCACAATGCATTCCACATTGAGCTTCCTATATACTCTAAAATAAGTCTCGGGGATCAGTTACCACCCCGGTAACAGC
>JBDSPQ010000212.1:0-7505 GCA_039930305.1 Ginsengibacter sp.
TTGATTGCTTACAAGAAGTAAGAAGAAATATTTTGTCGAGCAACTAATAATAGAACGCATAAAAAATTGTCAGTAAGTCTTTAAGTAGTAAAATAACAAAGCCCTATAAATAAAATTGTTATAGGGCTTTATTGTGCCCGGAACAGGAATCGAACCTGCACATCCTTGCGAACGGCAGATTTTGAGTCTGCTGCGTCTACCAATTCCGCCATCCGGGCTTAATTTTGGGTGGCAATATTACGCATTCCATCCAATCTTTCCAAAATACGTTTAAGATATTTTTTCTTAAAATAGTAATCTTTCACCTGCATCAATTGAGCTTCGGTGGTTCTGTCATCATCAAAATTTTCCATGATATTTTGTACCTCTTCATAAAGGCTTTTCTCAAGCTGAGATATCTTTATTTCCACTTCTTCAATAATTAAAATATCATAATCCATTAGCGACTCGTTCAGCTCCATCATCTCCATCAGAAAGTCCGGGGGCAATTCATATTTCTCCTCTTCCGTCAGCAACCCTTTAATAGACAAAACATATCGAAGTATGTGGTCAGTATCTTTTAAAATCTTATATCCTTTGTTTATTTCAGAAGATTTTTGCAGTGTGTCGGCCTGTTCATAACGATCCGCATTGGTATAAAAATCCGGATGATATTTTTTCTGCAATGCAAAATATTGTGACGACAATTTTTGCTGGTCAACAATGAAATTGACTGGAATGTCGAATAATTCGAAATAATTCATAAGCGAAGTTACTAACGAATCTTGAACGTTACCTGTAACTTGCTGCATACAAACACAAACAATTGAATGACTATAATTGGTTTAATTAAAGAAGGTAAAACGCCTGCCGACAACAGGGTAGCACTTACGCCCCATCAATGTAAGCTGGTACAGCAAATAATGGCGGTAAAAATAATAGTACAGCATTCTGTTTCGAGATGTTACTCCGACAAAGAATACCAGTCAGCAGGCATTGAATTGCGGGATGACATGCAGGAATGTGATATTTTATTTGGCATAAAAGAAGTACCGGCAGAGATGTTGCTGCCTGGGAAAACTTATCTTTTCTTTTCCCATACAAAAAAATTGCAACCCTATAATCAGCATCTTTTGCAAACAATGGTTGCTAAGAAAATCACCCTTGTTGATTACGAATGCCTCGAACATACCGATGGCACCCGCATCATTGGTTTTGGCTTTTTTGCAGGCGTAGTAGGCGCTCATAATGGCATGATGGCGTACGGTAACCGCACCGGCAATTTCTCTCTGGAACACGTGTATAAAAAGAAGAATTTTCAACAACTGATACATACTTATTTCGGATTGAAACTTCCGATTATCAAGGTCGCGGTAACCGGCAGTGGGAGGGTAGCTCATGGTATCTTAGAAATCATGAATCTGATGGAAATTCATGAGACGGAGCCGGAGGAATTCAGAAATGAAAAATTTACCTACCCGGTTTATGTACATCTTAAAGGATCAGATTTATACCAGCACAAACTAACAGGTAAGTATAGCCGCCATGAATTTCATGAACATCCTGAAAATTTTCACTGTCTTTTCAAAAATTACCTTTCCGAAACTGATATCCTGATGAATGGTGTTTATTGGGAAGAAAAAATCCCTCGGCTTTTCGGGATGGATGACATGAATAAAAAGGAATTTAATATAAAAACCATCGCTGACATTTCGGATGACCATAACGGCTCGGTGCCCTGCAATCTCGGTGACGGCACGATGGAATATCCCGTTTATGGGGTCGATAGAATTACCGGGGCTACAACGAAACCCTATCTTGAAAATTCTATCGACATCATGGCCGTCGGTAATTTGCCAAACGAGCTGCCCCGTGATGCCAGCCGTTATTTTGGTGAACAACTAATCAAGTACGTACTTGAGGATCTGCTTAGGGGCGGCTCCCCGACACTATCTCATGCCACTATTTTAGATCGCGGAAAATTAACTGGAGATTACCAATACATGAAGGAATACGCCGGCTCCAAGCTGATTTGATCTTAGAGATACAGATAGTAATCCTTCAATAATTCTTTGAATTGTTTCGTGTAATCATTACCGTCAGCTCTTATACTGATTTCTTTTTTCAGAGAATGACATTTTTCTTTTCCAAAAAGCATGATACTCCGAAAATAGTCGTGATGAACTGACTGGCGAACGTCTGACTGCTCCTGCAAGAAAAAGTTATATTGAAACGCGTCGGCGGCAACGCTGCTGGCGCGGGAATATGGGAGTAATACCGCGAAACGTCCATTGGGTGTAAGTAAGACAGATATTCTCTCCAGTAAATCAACAAGACTTAGCATGCGACTGTGTTTGGCTATCGCTTTTGCTCCGTTAACCGGCAACAGGTCATTTTCATAAAAAGGTGGATTGGAAATAATGAAATCATATTTGATCTTTCTGCTGAAACTCCTGATGTCGGAATGAAACAATTGAAGCCGTGCACTCCATGGAGATTTTTCAAAATTTTTTTTTGCGTCAAGGAAGGCTTCCCACTCAATGTCCACTGCGTCGATGGCTGATTCATTTTTCTGGGCAATCATAAGGCTTAATAATCCTGTACCAGTGCCTAAATCTGCTATTGCACCAGGTGGTTCGTTTTTCAGCCAGTCAGCCACCAGAGCTCCAAACAAGCAAGAATCGGTGCATACTTTCATTGAAGCGCGCTGCTGGGAAATGCTAAATTGCTTAAATTGGAAATTATTGGATGGCAATTTTCTTAATTATTTTTTGCAACATTGAAGCCCTTTAGACATGAAACAAAAGATTGTGCAATTGCATTAAGCGCAAAACTCTATTTAGTTGACGCAAGCCAGGTAATTCTTCAGGCTAATGTTGTGCTTTAATTTGTCGTTCAGGCGCAATATAATCTGAAAATAACCGTCCATATATTTTACAAACCTTTGTTAATTAAACATACTAATTTTAAAGGTCGATTTTAATTTCTGTTATTTTTATGTATGAATTCTTTAACGAAATTTATTATGAGCAAAAAATTTTTCCCGGTCTTAATTGTGCTTATTTGCGCAGGTCTTTTCCTTACTTATGGCGTTATGGGGCGTACAGAAAAAAGCGATGACACTCCCAAATCCAAGTATGAGAAAATTCTTCGTAATGTGGGGATCGTGTTGGAACAGGGGCACTACAGCCCTAAAAAAATAGACGATCAGTTTTCCCGGGAGGTGCTAAAAAAATATATTGAAGACCTGGATCCTGATAAATATATTTTCTATCAAAAAGATGTTGACCAGTTTAAGAAATTTGAGTCCAAAATAGATGATGAAATTCATGGCAGTTCATTAGAATCTTTCTTTGCCATCGCCAATGCTTACACAACCCGCCTGGATGAAGTTTCAGGCTTTTATAAGACTATTTTGTCACGTCCATTTGATTTTAAAACTGATGAAACACTTCAATTAGATGGCGAGAAAAGACATTTTCCTACGACGGAAGCTGAACGCATGGATTATGGAAGAAAGCGTTTAAAATATTTAGTTCTCGGGAGATATATCGACCTGCAGGATGAAAGGGATAAACACGTAGCTGCCAAAGATTCTGTTTTCAAAGCAGGTGGAACTAAGCCTGATTCTTCCTTGGAGCGTGAAGCAAGGGAAATTGTATTGCGCCAGATGGATCGTTACTTCCGCACGTTAAAGAATCACAACACGCCAGATGACATGTTTAGTGATTTTGTGAACGCTATCACTGGAAGTATGGATCCTCATACTACCTATTTTGCCCCGATCGATAAAAGGAGTTTTGACGAATTATTGAGTGGAACTTTTTTTGGAATTGGCGCCCAACTTAAAGAAGATGATGGAAAAATAAAAATTGCCAGCCTGATTACCGGTGGGCCGGCCTGGAAGTCCGGTGACATCAACCCGGAAGATGAAATAGTAAAAATTGCGGAATCTGATAAAGCGCCTGTAGATGTAACGGGCTATTCTGTAACTGATGCGGTGAAATTGATTCGAGGAGCAGAAAAAGGATCAGAAGTTCGGCTTACCTTAAAAAAAGCTGACGGAAGTATTAAGGTAGTTCCGATCATCCGCGACAAGATATCACTTGATGACACTTTTGCTAAAAGTGCTGTAGTAAACGGCGCGCATAAAATCGGCTACATCTATCTCCCTGAATTCTATGCAGACTTTGACGATCCGTCTGCGCGGAGATCTGCTACTGACGTAGCTAAGGAAGTTGAAAAGCTTAAGGCTGAAAATGTTGAAGGCATTGTAATCGATCTGCGGGGCAATGGTGGCGGGTCTTTAAATGACGTGGTGGACATGGCCGGCTTGTTTATAAAAGATGTCCCGATATGCCAGGTGAAAGGCCGCGGTGAAAAAGCCAACATACTTAGTGATCGCGATAAAGATGTTTTATACACCGGACCTTTGGCTGTAATGGTTGATGAGCTTAGCGCTTCTGCATCAGAAATATTTGCCGCAGCCATACAGGATTACCATAGGGGTATCATCATCGGAAGCACCTCTACTTATGGAAAAGGGACCGTGCAGCGCAGTATTTCTCTTGATCCGCAATCCGAAAATCCTTTATTCAACAGGCCGGCGGAGGGGCTTGGAGATATCAAACTTACTTTTAGGAAATTTTATAGAATCAATGGCGGCGCGACGCAACTAAACGGAGTAGTTCCTGATATAATTATTCCTGACAGGCTTGAAAATGTAAAATTCAGGGAGAAGGATAATCCTGATGCCCTGAGTTGGGATGAAATACCGAAGGCAAATTATGTTACATGGAATCCCGGATATAGTTTCAACTCGGTGATCAGTTCCGTAAATCATGAAATAAACAATAGCCAGATATTTAAAGGCATAAGGGAAAATGTGAGCTTACTGGATAAATACAACGATAAAGAAACATCGCTAAATATAGTGTCTTACCGGGAAAAATTAAAAGAGGTAAAAGCTACTTCAAAAAGCTTGGAAGATCTTTCAAAGCTCCCTGCGGAATTATCGATGTCGAACACGGCTACAGATTCGTTGCAATTCGTGGACGATAAGGACAAACTTGTGAAAAACAAACAGTTTCTTAAAAGGATTGGTAGCGATATCTATGTTGATGAAACCGTGAAGGTGATAGATCGGATTATTGGGGAAGCAGCGCTGGCGCAAAGAACCAACTAATACACCCGACATCTTATTCAAACCGGTTAAGGCCGGTTTTTTTATTTACAAAATTTCCTGTAATGTGTTACTGCCATGTGTAAAAAAAGCACAAGTTGCGATAGTGTTTTTTTCATAACTGATCCGGAATAAAAAGCAACTATTGCTGCAATTAAATGCGCTCATAAACTATTTTCTTTTTCCCCTATCTTTGCCGCCTAAATTTAAAAAAATTGGCTACAAAGTTTTCAAAGGAAACTTATCTATACTGGTACGAGTTGATGCTTTTACTTCGGAGGTTTGAAGAAAAGGCAGGACAGATGTATGGAATGCAAAAGATCCGCGGATTTTGCCATTTATATATAGGCCAGGAAGCAATTGCTGCAGGTTGTATGACGGCCACTTCCCCCGATGATATATTTATAACTGCCTACCGGGACCACGCCCTGGCAATAGCAAAGGGAGTTTCAGCGAAGTCCTGCATGGCTGAGTTATATGCAAAAGCTACTGGCTGCAGTAAAGGCAAAGGTGGAAGCATGCATATGTTCGGTGTGAAAGAAAGGTTTTTTGGTGGTCATGGTATCGTAGGCGCACAGATAGGCACCGGAGCGGGATTGGCTTTTGCGGAAAGATACCGGGAAACAGATAATGTCGTTCTTTGCTTTTTTGGCGATGGAGCAGCAAGGCAGGGCATACTGCACGAAACCTTCAACATGGCGATGCTTTGGAAACTGCCGGTTGTATTCATTTGTGAAAACAACCATTATGCGATGGGCACTTCAGTTGAAAGGACTTCGAACGTTATGGATATTTATAAGCTCGCAGATGCTTACGATATGCCAGGCGATAAAATAGATGGCATGACTGCAGAGTCAGTACACGACGGCGTGGCCAGGGCAGTAAAGCGTGCTAGAGAAAAAGGTGGACCAACATTACTCGAGATAAAAACTTACCGTTACAAAGGACATAGCATGAGCGACCCGGCCAAATACCGCAAGAAGGAAGAGATGGAAGAATATAAATTAAAAGATCCTCTTGAAACTACGTTGGCTACCCTAAAAAAAGATTTTGATGTAACTGACGAAGAAATTGAACAAATTTCTCAAAGGGTCAAAGAGCAGGTAGATGAGTCAGTGAACTTTGCAGAAGAAAGTCCGCTACCAGATGATAACGAACTTTACCAGGATGTGTACGCAGATCAGGAATATCCATTCATAGTAGATTAAATTTCGTTTAATCATTCTTCAGAAAAATTTCTTTATTAAAAATAACAAATACGATAAATGGCAGAAAAGACAATTCATAGTGAAGAGGTGGACGTGGTGCAAAGAGCCCGTGGCTTTTGGTCAAATTATAATAAGCCGGTACTTTATATTGCCTCTGCTGTAATTATACTTTTGACCGGATGGCTGATTTATAAGTATATGTTTAAAGTACCAAAAGAAGAAAAAGCGAACGACATAATTTTTGTAGTTCAAAAATATTTTTCAGACTTTAGCAATGCCCCGGCAGATTCAACTAAGCTGATTTTGGCAGCAAAATGCCTCAATGGAGATGGAGCCAATTCCGGAGCTTTGAAGATAATCAGCAAATATCCAGGCACCAACGCAGCCAATCTCAGTAACTATTATGCAGGCGCATGTTATTTGCACTTAAAGCAGTTTGATAAGGCGATCAAGTATTTAAAAGATTTTGATGCGGACGGCGCCACCCAGATAAAAAGCCGCGCACTCGGTATGATGGGCGATGCAAGTGCGGAGCTCAATAAAAACGAGCAGGCCCTCGACTATTATAAGGATGCAGCCAATGTAAATGACAAGGATGATTTTACTTCCTCAGAATTCTTATTCAGAGCGGCATTATTCGCAGAAGTTACCGGGAAAACGACTGAAGCAATTGATCTTTTTAAAAAACTTAAGTCAGATTATCCGCTTACTGAAAAGGCGGCTGATGCGGACAGGTATCTTGCAAAACTTGGAGAATTTGCAGAATAATATTTCGACAATATAAATGGCAGCCGTAAACGAAAATCTTTTTCAATTTGATGCAGGCATTCTTTCCAGGGATGCCTGTATTGTTATTGTGCAAACTGAGTGGAATTCGGATGTTGTAAAGAAATTGTTAGACGGTGCCGTATCGATGCTAAAAAAGCATGGAACGCAGAATTATAAAATCGTAACGGTACCAGGGGCATTTGAAATTCCTTTTGCGATAAAGCATTTTTGGGAAAACTATCGTAATAAGTTTGAAAAGCCACAGGCTTTTATTGCGTTAGGCTGCGTCATTAAAGGAGGCACTCCACACTTCGATTATGTTTGCAGAGCGGTTACCGATGGAGTTTTGCAGTTAAACCTTTCTTTGC
>JBDSPQ010000213.1:0-4537 GCA_039930305.1 Ginsengibacter sp.
AGGTATCCGAATCAAGTCTATACTAAACAGCCGGGAGAAGAGAAAACACGTGGCGAAAAATGCCAAAGAATTCATCTGCAGGGAATATTCATTTAAAAATACTTACCAAACTCTTTCCAAAGAATTACAAACAATGCTTCCGTGAAATTGTTGATCTTTTCGCATAAGCTTCTTTGGCAATCACGCAAATCTCCCACAGGATGGGCAACGGACGGAGGTTTCGTTTTTCAAATACAGGCATTAGCTTCCTCTTACACTCAAACTGTTTTGATGGTACCCTCATCAAAAAAAAAGAATGAAAGCGGTGAGGTTTGGATAACAGATGAAACTTTAAAAATTGTTCCCCTCGCAAAACCATTTGGTAAAGGGATTTTTCGTAAACTCTTATTCCCTGCCTGGTTGTTAATACACCTGCCTAAATTTATTTACTACACTTTAAAAACAGATATTGTTCACGCAGCAATTCCCGGTGATATTGGTAGCATTGGAATGGTAATAGCTCCGCTGCTCGGTAAAAAAATATTCATACGTTATTGTGGAAACTGGCAAAACAGAAAAACCTTTGCCGAAAAATTATGGGGTTGGTATGGCAATACTTTTGCCGGAAAATCCATCGCTTTTTTATGCACCGGCGGGAGTTTAAATAGGCCATCTCAAAAAAATCCTGCGCTCACCTGGATATTCTCTTCTTCCATGCTGGAAGAAGATATAAAAGGAATGAAGAAAAGACAATTCGATTTTAGACAAGAGTTTAATCTTGTAATGGGTGGCAGGATGACCGTCGAAAAAGGATTTGGAATACTAATCCGCGCAGTGAGTCTCGTTCGTCAGGAAATCCCTCAACTGAAGGTTTATCTTTTTGGCGATGGGGCGGACAAAAAGATCTTTGAAAAACAGGTGGCAGATCTTGATCTTTCCGGAACGGTGAATTTTTTAGGAAAACTAAATGCAACGCAGGTACATAATGCGTTGGCTATGGCAGATATTTTTTTATTACCCTCTTTTTCCGAAGGATTTCCAAAGGCCGTTATAGAAGCTATGGCTCATTCGATACCTGTTATTTGTACCCCTGTTTCAGTATTACCTAAGCTGGTGAACGACTCAGAAAATCCAGCAGGATTATTAGTAGAACAAAAGAATACGGAAATGCTGGCAAAGCATATACTTCATTATTACCACAGCCCTGAAATACACCTTAGACACGCGAACAATGCGAGGAAAATTTCTACAGCCTACTCATTAGAGAAGTGGGTAGATACTATCAACGATTCTTTGAATAAACAATGGAATACTAAATTATGCCGGATGCGGGCTATCAAAAAATAGCATTTGTTGCGGGCACCCTCGGAATAGGGGGAGCAGAACGACAGTTATATTATCTTGCAAGTACATTACAGGAAAAAGGGTATTCGGTTACAGTCTATTGCCTGACTCAAAAGGAATATTACGAATCAAAATTAGCGGCTAAGGGCATTGATGTTATTTTTTTTGGCAGAAGCAAATCCAAGCTCAGAAGGGCCTATCAACTATATAAACTTTTAAAGGCCAATCCCCCGGATCTAGTTTATAGCTTTCATTTTTATACAAATATTTACGGTTCCATTGCCGCAAAAATCCTGCGCATCAAAATGGCAGGTTCAATCAGGAGCAACGGTATTGCCGAAAAAAAGGCTAACGGACTACTTAGCTGGTTGCACTACATGCTGCCAGATTGCATTATCGCTAATTCAAAACACGGTGCTGATAATTGTGAAAAGATTTTTTATAAGAAAAAGCTGTTCGTATTGGGAAATGTCATTAGGGAGAATTTGTTCCGTTTTGCACCAAAAAAAATCAACAAAGATGAATGCTTGCGAATAATATGGGTCGGTCGCCTTACGCCGGTGAAACAACCTCATTTATTTCCATTACTCATAAAACATCTTCGGGATTTAGGTTTAGCGGTAGAAGGACACATGTATGGAGATGGCAATTTGAAAGATGATCTAGTGAATTTACTAAATACTAACTACCATAAATACCCTGTATTTTTATATAGTTCTCATCAGAAGATACAGGATGTATACAAAGATGCACACTGGCTCTGCTCTACTTCTAAATTTGAGGGTACGTCAAATGTTGTCATCGAAGCGATGGCTTCGGGTGTTGCTATAGCAAGTTTACAATACCAGGGAATAGGCACCCTAATCGACAACCAAGTGAACGGATTGGTGGAAAAAGACATTACACAATTGGCAAATGGTATTCATGATTATTCCGAAGATGACCGGTATAGCAGCTTGCTTTTTAAAGCAAGGCAGGAAATAGAACTTCACTACTCATTTGATTCTCTTGTTACAAGTTTTGAGGAAATTCTTTTTCAAATTTGACTGTAGGATTTTATAATGATGTCGTCTGCCTGGTTGCATTAGCAGGGCTAGATAAATGAAAATAAAAATTACCAAAAACGATTTTTACCTGATAGGCATTCATGTCCTGATAGGAATCGTAGCAGTTGTATTTCCACTTCTTATTTCGATAATTATTGTTTCAGCAGTTCTTTTTTACGTTCTTTCATATGCATCGAGAGACGAAAGCAAACTCAACGCTCTTATTTTCATTAGCTATTTAACAGCCCTTGAAACTCTCTACCGCGCCACCGGAGTTTCCTTTTTACCATATGAAACAAGCAAGTATCTCCAGGTAGGTTTAATATTAGTTAACCTGTTATTTACCAGGTCCAAATTAAAATCCTATGTAGGTATAGTAATAATCCTGCTGCTATTCCCGTCATCGATTTTATTCCCATCAGATACTTACTCAAGTTTTGTTTTTTCTACCCTGGGTATGGTTGTGTTAGGATTATTTACATCATTCACTGCATATCAAAAAATTGCATTTGCGGATTTTGTAAAAATCTCCAAGGCTTTTTTATTACCGTGTATCAGCTTCATAACTCTCATAACAATTAAGACCCCAAAACTTTCAGAAATTGAGTTTACTCTAAGAGCCAATTCGGAAACTACCGGCGGATTTGGATCCAACCAGGTAGCCACTTTATTATCCGCCGGTATCTGTTTAATCATTATTTTAATAGATAAAAAAGAATATATCGGAAACAGGATGATTACGCTAGGTTTAATGATATATTTTTTTTTAAGAACTTTCCTGTCATTTTCCAGAGGTGGAGTGGTGGGGCTTTTTCTAAGTATCTTTCTGTCTTATGCACTTTATAAGAAAGTAAAACGATCTGTATTAGTTAAGTTCGGATTTGGAATGGTTTTACTTGTCACGATTTTTGTCATTACAAACAATATTACAGGAGGCAAACTCCTTCTGCGGTATGAAGGCGAGACAGCCGGTACATTGGCTGGGAGCAAAAAGAAAGATATCAAAACAATTTCATCAGGGCGAACCGATTACGCATCGGTTGACCTTTACATTTGGCTGGATAACCCGTTGTTTGGAGTGGGACCGGGACATTCTCAATTTATTCGATACAAATACGGAATGTTTACCGAAGGAGCGGCTCATAGCGAGGCTACGAGATTGCTTGCTGAAAATGGTATATTTGGCTTATTCATCAATTTCATTCTCCTCCTATGGCCGGTATATATAATTTATAAAACGCGGAACAGAGATATTAAGTTTATTAAAACTATGCTTTTTGCCTTTGCATATGCTACCACTTTTCACTCAGCTATGCGTACAGGCATCAGTCCACTTTTTTATGCCCTGGCAAGTATGAACCTGACATTTGAAAATTTGGAAAAGAAAAATAAAATTGCAGAACAACAATCAAACAATCTTGCCGCCCCCGGGTTACCGATGTTGAGCTAAATGTAATATTAAAACAGAAAGAAGATCTTTTAATTTATTTACAACTTCCTGAATAAGATTGTTCATACTAAAGTGCGGGTTGTATATTTTGGCAACAAGATAAGTAAATACAGAAAGGCAAATGCAGCAATGGAAACGCTGCAACCTCACTTTGCCGAATTCTGCGATATTAAATCTTACTCTTCCTTTGAAAATAAACTTCTGCGAATGTCGGAGATGATTTTCCGGTTTTTCGTGAATGGATTAAGGTCAGATCTTATCCTGATAGATGTATTTTCAACATGGAACTTTTACTTTGCTTATATCATTGCCATACTATGCATTGTATTTAAGAAGCAATATATTTTAGTACTGCGTGGCGGAAATTTACCAGCCAGATTTAGAAATTCAAAAAAGATGGTTCATAGAATTTTCAACGATGCAAAACACATCATTGCGCCATCACATTATCTCCAAGCCTTTTTCGAAAAAGAAGGTTATACAATTCATTATATCCCTAATATAATTGACCTTGAAGCGTATGATTTTAAAATTCGAAATCCTGTTGCTCCAGCAATACTTAATATCAGGGGTTTTGGAAAAATCTACAATCCGCAAATGACGGTCCGATCAATCAATGAATTGAAAGAAGATTTCCCTTCTGTTAAATTATCATTATTAGGAAGTGATTACGCCGACGGTACGCTTACTGAGACAGAGGATTTAATTAACGAACTTG
>JBDSPQ010000214.1:0-4504 GCA_039930305.1 Ginsengibacter sp.
TGATAGGAACTGACCTGCCGGCCGTAACGCGGCATAAATTCGTAACCCCTGTCCAGGCTTCTGAGTGGCGGATACCTTGTCACTTTACCATCGGGTGATATACTTTGATCGTTGATTAGTTGATTGCGTCTTTCCAATTCATTAAATATGAAATGAAGTTGTCCGTCAGATATGATTGTATTGTATGAAAGATAATTGTCCGAATTATCATCAAATTGTGACTTCCGCACTACGTTCGTCCAGACAAGTCTGCCGGTATTGTCGAAGTTCATCACAAGAATGTTATCATAATAATATCTCACCTGGCTGCGGTTATTGTAAAAAGGCGACCTGCCGTAATAACCATAATAAGAAGGAGAATAGAGATAATATGAATTGTTGTAGTAAGGACTGCCGTAGAGATAGTTGTACCTGTTCCATGGATTTCCGCGGGACTGGGTAGAATAATCTTCGGCTGCCATTAAAAATCCACCGTCCTTTTTCAGCACAATATCTTTTATAAAAAAGTTATTGAGTGCATATCGCAATCCGCCATCTGATTTGGCTATTGAGCGAACTGAATCGCCCAATTCTGCAAAATTCTGAGATATAAAAGAATCTCCTTTGCTGCTGTACACGGCTGTAAACAATCCCTCAACATTCGCTCGCTTTTTTGGATAATACAATGAATTGATCACATAATTGTTATTCACATTATCGACTTTCAGTTTTATTTCATCGAGATACCTGTCATCAAGGGTAATTGCCGTAGAATGAAAAGAGTCTGATTGAGGAGTTTTCACGAGCAGCTCAACTGCTTCTAAATAATCCCTTGCAGACGATTTTGTGCTTTTGGTAAAAACAAAACTTCCATTATTATCGACAAGGAAATCACTGAATACGTCTTTTCTATCTTCGTAAGATGTCTCAATCCTGGACTTATGAAGAAGCTGAAGGTTGTTATCAAAAAGCAGTGTAGTAAAATTGAACTTATCATTTTTTTTCTGGATCTTATATATCATGATCTTGCTCTTATCCTCGCTACTCACGCTGCTGTATATCTTATTGTCGGCAAAAAAACTTATGTAAGTTGTGTCCACTTCAAATGGCTCCCTGAGAATTTTTGCGTCACCATCTATTTTTACTGCTTTGCAATAAAGAATGCTTTTTTTCTGATATTGGAATATCAGGTATGCAAATTCCGGGTAGGCAACAAAATCTACATTCAACGCACGATCCGGCATGAAATCCAGGTCAACCCGCTCTTTTAGTTTCATGTTGTTATCATATACGCTAATGGCGTATTTATTCCTGATATTCTTATAAACCAGAAAATTATTATTGATCTTACCTATAATGTCAAAATCCAGCGTACGCACATCTTCCGACTCAGGTTGGGTGTAGGTAATTTTCTGCGAGAATCCTGCGGCAAAAAGAAAAAAAGAGAAAAATATAAATGCAATGCTTTTCATATGAATACTATTAAAATGATTTAAGTTAGTAACTCAAACTAATCTTGATAAGGGTGAATGCTTTAATTTCGAAAATTTACTAATTTACGATAATATATATGTCAGTAGTTGTTATTTCAGGAGGGTCTGGACTTATCGGCACAAATTTAACAAGGCATTTAATCCAAAAAAAATATAAGGTCATCATCCTCACGCGCCTCGGTGATAGAATATCTCAAAACCCACTGGTAACTTATGCTCATTGGGACATTTCCAAAAAAATAATTGATCAGCAAGCCATAGGGCAAGCTGACTACGTTATTCATCTTGCGGGGGCAGGCGTGATGGATAAAAAGTGGACCAAAGCCTACAAAAAAGAAATTGTAGACAGTAGAACAAAAAGCAGTGAATTAATAATTGAATCTATAAAAGAAAGCAAGTCAAATATAAAAGCGTTCATTTCTGCATCCGCCATTGGATGGTATGGCGCTGACGTTAAACACGGGCTAAGTTCAGGTGGTTTTATCGAAACTGATCCCCCCGACAATTCCTTTTTGGGTGAGGCCTGTGTCCTTTGGGAGGCAAGCACAGATGCTGTAACGGAAATAGGTGTACGACTCGTAAAACTTAGAACCGGCATCGTGCTCAGCAATGATGGCGGCGCTTACAAAGAATTTAAAATGCCATTGAACTTTGGTATCGCCGGAATATTGGGAAATGGTAAGCAAATGATTAGCTGGATACATATTGATGACCTCTGCCGGATGTATATTGAAGCTATGGAGAATAACGAAATGCACGGAGTATACAATGCCGTAGCTCCCAAACCGGTAACCAACAAAAAGATGATTCTTGAGATTGCTGAAGCAATAAGGCAAAAGTTCTATATTCCCGTACATGTTCCGGAATTTGCATTACAGCTTTTTTTAGGGAAAAGGAGCGTTGAGATTTTGAAGAGCGCAACCGTATCTGACAAAAAAATTAAATCGACAGGATTTACTTTTCTTTATCCATCCATAGAGTCTGCGGTCGAAGAACTGACAACTTAAATTAAACTGGCTGATCTTCGTTCACCCTAACCAGTTATTTTTTGCTGGTTGATACATAATGCTCGGGAGATGCTTACAGGTCTTCGGTTGTGAATTTTTTCATTGCAAAGAAATAATATCCCGCGATATAAATGAGACTCGCCAATACCAGAATATATTCTGCCGGAGCATTGCTGTATATCACCGTTTTTCCAAAGGGGATGGGCAGCATTACATCGGTTGTTTGTAAAGGCAAAAAATATCCGATCGGGCTAAGCTCTAATTTTGAATTAATGAATGAGCTTATCAGGTACTCAAATATCAGCCCATACAGAAAGAAAACTGCAATAGCTGCGCCGCTCCGCCTGAAAAGCACGCCCATAAGCATCGCAAAACTGATATAGGCGACTGTTTGAATAAAAATGAAAACGATGTTTTCCATGCCAGTAAATGCGAAGTGCGACCCGGTAGTAAGAAAGCCAAACAACAGCGCTACGAGAAAATTAAATACTGTCGCAATAGCTGAAAAGATAATTGCAAAGACAAATTTCACGCTCACGAATTGTTTCCTTGTCCATCCGTCGATGATGTTCTGCCGGTGAGTTTTGAAATTAAATTCATTGGTTAAAAGCATAATGAAAAGGATGCCTGGAAAATATAAAAGCCAACTGCTCATCCAGCCTACTGTTTGCCATACGTTGGGAAAGGCATAAGGAGTCCCGAGTAACAACTGGCTTTGAGGTAATGACTGTACTGTTAATTCGTTCACATAATACCCGGTGTAGTTGATTCCCAGGATGGCAAATGAATAAAGAATGGTAAAAACCCAGAATGCTTTATAGTTTTTGATTTTAAGCCATTCAATTTTGAGTAAGTGCAGCATGCAGAAATTTAATTATTAGTAAGTTCAAAAAACCTGGCTTCGAGACTTTTCTTTTTTAGAACGAGGTGATTTAGTATAACACCCTTGCTAAAACAATAACTGTTTATTGCAGCAAGATCAGCTGTATTTACCGGAAAAAAAATCATCACCCGATTGTGCTCTTTTCTGATTCTCACAGGGCCGTGCAACGTTTGTAATACATCCATCAGCAAGTCGTTGTTATCGGCCCCTGCTTCTACCATGTCTTCATTTGATAAAATTTCATTTACATTTCCGGTAGTAACCAGTTGTCCTTTTTTCAGAATGGCAACATGCGTGCAAACTTTTTCTACCTCATCCAGGAGATGGCTCGCCATGATGATGGTCTTGCCTTGCTGATGAAGATCCTTCATCAGTTCCCTGATCTCTGCAATACCCACCGGATCGAGCCCGTTAGTAGGTTCATCAAAAACTAAAACGCCAGGATCGCCCAGCAGGCACGATGCAATAGCCAACCGCTGCTTCATGCCTAAAGAATAAGTACTGAATTTTGAGTCCTTTCTTTTGGTAAGATCAACTACCTCCAGTACTTTTTCAATTCCGTCTTTTCCCTTTTGTTTTATTTCTGCGGCGATCTCCAGGTTTTTCTGACCAGATAAGTAGTGATAAAAATTGGGCGTTTCAAGTAAGGTACCAATTTTGTTTCTGTGTTGCTCTGTTGCCACCTCATCAAAAAGACGGTAAGTACCGGAGGTGGGTTTAATAATATCCATTATGGTTCCGAGCAAAGTAGTTTTGCCGCTGCCGTTAGGTCCAAGAATTCCAAATACCGACCCCTCCGGCACACAAAAGCTTACATCGCTTAACGCCTGGATATTTCCATATTTTTTTGATAAATGATCAACTGTGAGAATCTTCATCCATTATGAATTTGGACGTAATATACGAGGTTCGTCCCACTGACGGTGTCCGCCCATAGAATGAAGGAATTTCCCTGACAGGTGCAATTGAATCTTTAGATTTCTAAAATTGAGGTTGTCAATTCCTCACCGGCTTTCCGGTTTTCAATACACTCTGAATTCTCTCAAGTGTTTTCTTTTCGCCGGTCAGGCTTAAAAAAGCCTCACGTTCAAGGTTAAGGAGATACTGTTCGCTCACAAGAGTGGGCTCGCTCAGATCGCCCC
>JBDSPQ010000215.1:0-3155 GCA_039930305.1 Ginsengibacter sp.
TTGTGCCAGGCAAAATTCACTTTGAACTTTTCACAACTCCCACCAGAAAACACATCCAGATCTACGATCGCGGCATCTCCGCTAAAGATCAAGGAAGTAACATCACCGTGAAACTTGATGGTCGCAGTTTCAACTTTCAGCTGGATTATGACAGCAACAACATTTTAGATGCTGCCCTAGCCGAAGGCGCCGATCTACCTTTCGCGTGTAAAGGAGGGGTGTGCTGCACTTGCAAGTCGAAATTGGTAGAAGGCGAGGTAGAAATGGAAGTGAATTACGGCCTGGAGCCTGAGGAAGTAGCTGCTGGTTTTATACTGACTTGCCAGTCGCACCCGAGGAGCAAAAAAGTAGTGGTTGATTTTGATGTAAAATCCTAATAAGATTGGCAGATGTCAATTTAACTAACAGCTGTTAGTTTTTCCATTTTGAATAAGTATTTTTGAACTGTAAATATTCTGATCATGGAAATAGACGAATTACAGATAACGTTTGATGATAAAGTAGCGCAGGAAATAAAAATTGAACCGAAAGACTGGATGCCCGAAGAATACAGGAAAACGTTGATCCGGCAAATAAGCCAGCATGCTCACAGTGAAATTGTGGGCATGTTGCCCGAAGGCAACTGGATTACCCGGGCCCCTTCACTAAGAAGGAAAGCTACTTTGCTCGCTAAAGTGCAGGATGAAGCAGGCCATGGTTTATACTTATACGCCGCTGCCGAAACCATGGGTATTGCCCGTGAAGAAATGATTGATCAATTGTTATCGGGCAAGGCGAAATATTCTTCCATTTTTAATTATCCCACATTGGCCTGGGCAGATATTGGTACCATCGGTTGGCTGGTAGATGGCGCCGCTATCATGAACCAGGTACCTCTTTGCCGGGCTTCTTATGGCCCTTACGCCAGGGCTATGATCAGGATTTGTAAAGAAGAAAGCTTTCATCAGCGTCAGGGTTTTGAAATATTATTAACACTCTGCCGGGGATCGAAAGAGCAAAAGGCAATGGCGCAGGATTCCCTGAACCGCTGGTGGTGGCCCAGCCTAATGATGTTTGGTCCTAATGATGATGCTTCTCCGCATACACAACAAAGCATGAAGTGGAAAATCAAGAGATTTACAAACGATGAATTAAGGCAAAAATTCGTGGATATCTGTAAGGAGCAAGCTGATATTCTCGGCCTTACTATTCCTGATCCATTACTAAAGTGGAATGAAGAACGAAAGCATTTTGATTTTGGAGAAATAGATTGGAAAGAATTTTGGAATGTGGTAAAAGGAAACGGACCATGTAATAAAGAAAGGCTGGCTGCCAGGGTAAGTGCACACACCAAAGGCGAATGGGTAAGGGAGGCTGCAGCAGCCCATTCAAAGAAAAGAGCAGCTATGGCTTCTGCCAATGAAGTGGGCGGCAGGTAGTAGTTATTCATTTAAATTTAAAACCATGGGAAATGAACCTCTTTGGGAAATTTTTATACGCAGCAAGCAAGGCCTTGATCACAAACATGTGGGCAGCCTGCATGCTTCGGATGTACAGATGGCCATTGAAAATGCAAGAGACGTTTACACACGTCGTATGGAAGGCGTAAGCATCTGGGTAGTGGAATCAAAATATATCCATTCCTCTAATCCGGACAATGCTGAAAGTATGTACGATCCTGCCAATGATAAAATATACCGGCATCCTACATTTTACGAGTTGCCAGATGAGTTAAAACACATGTAGATGCCAAAATCGCTTGAAAATAAATAATTTGAATGCCGGAGACAGTAAAAAATATGGCTGAAAAGAAAGCGACTTCGGAGGATCAGGATCGAATAAATCTTGTGCTCCATCTCGCAGACAATTCTTTGATAATGGGACATCGGCTAAGCGAATGGGCGGGCCACGGTCCTATGCTCGAACAGGACATTGCCATTACTAATATAGCGCTGGACCTCATTGGCCAGTCCCGAAACTTTTATCAGTATGCTGCCGCAATAATTACAGAGAAAAACATAGCCGGAGATAAAGTATCTGAAGACACACTGGCCTATTTACGGGATGCACGGGATTTTAAAAATCTTCTCATTACGGAAATCCCTAATGGTGATTGGGGAAAGACGATTTTGAAATTATTTTTTTTCTCGGCTTATCAATATTTTTTATATCAAAAATTAATGTCTTCACCTGATAGTCAAATCGCGGCGATTTCCGAAAAATCACTTAAGGAAGTTACTTACCACCTGCGCTGGAGCAGCGAATGGGTAGTGAGGCTCGGCGACGGTACTAATGAAAGTAAAAAAAGAATGAAAGAGGCTACTGACGCTACCTGGCCTTATACAGGTGAAATGTTTGAGCCCGCCATTTATGAAGACAAATACATTGCTGCACAAACAAATTCAGATCAGGATAATTTGAAAAATGACTGGGATAATAAAGTGAAAGAAGTTTTTCACGAAGCAACACTTCCGTTGCCGGAAAAAGGAAGTACCTGGATGCAAAAGGGCGGAAAAACTGGTATGCATACAGAACATCTTGGCTACATTCTTGCGGAGATGCAGTTTCTGCAAAGAGCCTACCCGGGATGTGATTGGTAATAAAATTTGTCATGCAAAAAATTCAGGAAAATATCACAACCGATTCGGTTTGGGAATTGATGGCAGGAATATGCGATCCTGAGATTCCTGTTATATCGATTGTTGACCTCGGTATTGTAAGAAAAATTAACCTCAATGAAGACAATGTTGAAGTTGTAATTACACCCACCTACAGCGGTTGCCCGGCTATGGATGTTATTGCCATTAATATTCGTATGAAATTGATGCAGCATGGATTTGAGAATATTAAGATCGTGCAGCAACTTTCACCTGCGTGGACAACAGATCTTATGTCGGAAGCTGGAAAAGAGAAACTAAAAGCTTATGGAATCGCGCCACCCGTAGGCAAAAGCTTTGACAAGCGATATTTAGAAGAGATAGTAGTTGAGTGTCCTTTGTGCAAATCACATAACACAAAACTGCTAAGTGAATTTGGCTCTACAGCATGTAAAGCTTTGTACCAATGCAGAGATTGCAGGGAACCTTTCGATTATTTTAAATGTCATTGATCAATAGTATCTTTAAATAAATACAGTTTATGGCTATTGTTATAAAAAATAGAGATTCATCAAGTGT
>JBDSPQ010000216.1:0-2795 GCA_039930305.1 Ginsengibacter sp.
TATCAACTTTACTACTATTACCCACCCGCAATACTTTCATTCCTCTGCTAATGAGAACTTTTGCGATATTATCTACCGCCATATTGCTTGGAGCGGAGACGACTATTTTTTCATTAGATTTTACCAATTGGCAAATAGCCTCTACCAAAGTAGTTGTTTTGCCAGTGCCTGGGGGTCCATGAACTACGACCAGCTTTTCATTTTCCAGAATTGCCCTGACAGCATTTCTTTGACTTGCATTCAACTGGGTATTTTGAAATTCGACGGAATCAGTAGCACTATGCCCGCTATAGGTAGTCGCTATCTTTTTATCGTGCAAAAGGGTAAACAATAAGAGTAACTCTTTGTTTTGATCCAGTTCCTTTAATATTTTTCTCATGATTGAGAGGGTTCGAAGATCGGGTGACAATTTTATGGCGAGCCCGTTTTCTTCGATCCAATCGGGATAGTCTGGCAAGTTTAACCTGACAGCCCCTGCGCTGCCGTCAATAAAAAGCAAAATGCCTTTCACCGGTTCTTCTCCGGGAAGAAAACATTCAACAGCGGATCCATCCCTGAAATGATTTCCTTCTGGAGGAAACGGAAGTCTGAAGCCGATCTCAGGATAGTCTCCATAGCCGTAATTTTTGCCGGTGATTATAATGGGGTGCAGGGCCAATCCCTCTGCCTTTAGTAACTTTAAACTGTGCTGCTTATCTAGCCTGAACCTTAAATCCTCCTCACTTTCCTCAAGGTCTATAGCTTTTATCAACTGTAAAAGATATGGATGCTTCACCTGCATTTCGTGAAATTACATTTGAAATGTTAGCAAAGATTCGGAAACTGCATTTTTTCGATCAAAGTATATAATAAAAACATCAGACGCTAATTGGGTAAAACAAAAATGCCGCATAGAAATGCGGCAATTGTTAAGAACCAGTTAGGTTCTGTAACCCCCAAAGAAAACGAATTCAAATATTTTTAAACTATGTTTTTATCTTTTTCTCTTTTCCAGATACACTTATGGCAAGTCCATGCACACGAGATATTTTTTTTGCCGACAATTATTGTTTGATAATTTTTCCTGCACTTACTGGTTTCCCTGCTGCTAAAACATCTATTATATACAAGCCCGGGCCAAATAAAGAAAGGTTATTTAATGTAAGAGTGTTATCGCCGTCATGTAATTCTACGTCCTCTTTTTTTACCAGTTCGCCTCTCGAACTGGTGACTCTAATTTGACCCCGATCATTTTTTTTGCAGGAGAATTCTATTCTTAGATTATCCTTAAAAGGAACAGGAAATAATTCCAACGCAGTATTAGTCGTTTCGAAATAATCAGTTGATTCTACACTGCTATACTTAAAAGTTCCCGTCTGGCCTATCAATTTCAGGCGATAATAATTAACCCGTTGATGTGTTTTCTGGTTGTTCTTATCAGAAAATCTATAATTGTTACCACCTTTCGCTATCGTCTCAGGTCCAAATACCAGCGCTATGGTCTTAAATAATTTTCCATCCAAACTCTTTTCCACTTCAACATAATCAGTCACGTCCTCGTTTGCAATGCTCCATTCCAGTCGTGAGACCTGATCCTTATCTATATAAACATTAAAAAATGCAATTTGAGGACTGTCATTTACTTCAGAATGGTCAAAAGCTATAAATTCTGAGTAATCTGTTGTTTTACTGTCTGCCTGAGCTTTACCTGATATGAGAATCAGGACCAGGAACAATATTAAAAGCGGGACATGAAAATGCTTAAGTATAACTGTAAATTTCAAACTCATTCTTGTGGCTTTGGTTGTAAAATTCTTATCAGTCTAGCCTTCAACAACTAAAATGACATGCAGCTAATCTAAGGAAGGATCAATATGAAACCGGGATAGAGGTAAGTGGTTTATCATCCGATTCGGAGACAAACATAGAATACAAAATTCGATTGTGCAATACCGTAAAATTACAGTATTCCTATTTTTAAATAAATTTCAACAAATAATATTATTTTTTAAATAATATCTTTTAAATGATGGTTCAACTGGCAATTTATATAGCAAAATGCACATTTAATTTTCATAAGTTTTAAAATAACCTCATTTTTCATTGCTTCCGCGCCAAGTATCCAGATAATTATAGTTACTGACAATATGACGCAGATAAATCTTTATATCAAGTCATCAAGCGTTTAAGCAGTTTTTTATAAGATATCATTTCTATAAAAATTTTCATATGTAGTATGAATGAAGTTAAATTATATTACATACTCATATTATATTTTAAATCAACGAATTAAAAAAGTAAAGTTGAATTTCTTCCTCATTGCATTATTTACATTGTTATAATGGACAAAATCATTCTAATCTTTCACTTTAAACAACTTTTATTATACAGTATAATACTATAAAATATTCATAACCAACACAATATGATAAATTTTTAAAACTACAAATATTAGTAACCACATATCATCAGAAAGTTTCGTCAAAACTAATTTTATTAGCTGTGGGAAACTTAACTTTACACTAAAAAATTTCATATGAAAAGAAATTGGCCCATAAGCTTTATTATCTTTATGATAATATGTCAGTCTTGCACCTCTCCTAAAGCTCTTGAGTATAAGACATATCATAATTTTGCATTTACCAATGTCGGATTCAACAGCTCGTCAATTAGACTAGACCTGGAGTACTATAATCCCAATAATTTTGGATTACAGCTAAAAAATTCTGATCTGGATATTTATATAGATGGGAATAAATTTGGGCACAGTTTGTCTGATTCACTCATCACAATACCGAAACGCGCTATATTCATCC
>JBDSPQ010000217.1:0-4682 GCA_039930305.1 Ginsengibacter sp.
CTAAAATTTAAAAGAAAGAAGTAATTTTTCTGCTAAGGATAAGTGGTTGTACGATAAGCTAGTTAAGCTGACTTAACTGTTTAAAATTCTGGAATGCTGAAATTAATATTTAATAATCAATCATCCAACAATTGTTCATATGAATTTATTGGAAGGTGTAAATTCATTGATTAAATAGCACTTGTGTTTCTAGTAATAAAATTTTATTGCGACTTCTTACGCTCAAGGAAAGAAAGCTACCTCGGAGGCTACTTTTCAAAGCCTGAAAAATCCGCGTCGAGTAGTTCCCGATTCCATTCGCCAGCCCGTGCTGCCGCTTCATACGTTGTCTGCAAAAAATCAAACAAGTTCTTTTGCGGGTTGGGAGATTTTCTTACATCGTCATATTTCAAAATAAATTCTCCCATATCTGGGCTAAAAAAAGCTTCCGACGGTTCCACTAATTGTCTGCTGAATTCATCTGGAGATGGATAGCAATAGGAATAAAAACAGGGGTGCGGAAATTGTTCATTACCCGGCCAGAATCCACAACTGCTGACCTCGTGGGAGTAAGACTCCTGCATTACCCGCAGCGGTATATTCGGCGCGCCACCTGAATGCAATGGTGCCTTCCTTCCCGAAAATCTCGTTACCGCCAGATCAAATGCTCCCCAAAAAAAATGGACAGGACTGCATTTACCCATAAACCTGGCCCTGAATTGTAAGAATATATTATTCACTATCAACAGCGCTTTCCACAACGGTTGAATTTGGCCGGGATCATAAGTTCTGTGGATCTCATCCTGCTGGAATGGAATAGCAACTTCTACTTCATTCGGCGATGCATATATATATGCATCGATGTTGAGCAAATTCAATTTCGCAAACAATGTCTTATAAAACAGGGCTACTGAAATGGAAGTCAATTGGAAACTTTCCTGCCCTCCCTCACTGGTTGTAATAATTAACTGATGCTTTATGAAATCAAAATCAATCTGAAAATTTTCCGTGCCATTAGGAATAGCACCCGAGGTAAGGCCCGTAGGAGAAACGGCCAATGTAACATGCCAGGAATGATTTGTCCACGGCATTTTACGAAGGCGAACTTTACCTACAATCTGCGTCCAGAGATGTACTGTGGCTAAGGTGTCTTTTAAATCAGGATATTCAAGGGTGGGCCACAAATTTATTGTTGCTGTCTCCATGTCTTTCGGTTTAATAATTGCTATAAAAAATCCAATAAATCATTAACAATTTAAAACATGATCTGCTTACGGAAGTGCTCAACCAAATTATTTCCCTGTTGCCTGAAGTGCTTTTTTGAAATACCTCCCTTGCCTGGTGGGCGTAAAATCCCAGTCACTAATCAACATGGGAGCCCATTGCGGATCAAATACCCAAACAGTGTAAGAGATTCCCTTTTCCCTCGCGTAATGGGTAATGGCATCTCCATATGATTCATCACTAATAACGGGTACATGTGCACCTTTGTCGTCTGCACCGCAAAATCCGATCTCGGTAAGTATTAAAGGATATTTGTCTGCTGCAAATCCCCAATCAGCCGTCCACTTTGGCTCCCATGGTTTCTCTCTTTTCATGGGATAAGGATGGCTGACGTAGGCAATATCTTCGGCATTGATCGGATCAGTAGCAACCGGCGTAAGATCGTACGCCCAATTAAACCCTGCAACAAGTGGTACAGCCTTAGAACCATTTGCCCTTATAATGGTAATCATTTCTTCATTCATCGCTTTCCAGTCTTTCCAGCTCAATATGCCCAACTGTCCGCCTTGTACCGTTGGCTCATTGAACAGTTCGAAACATGCCACGGTGTTGTTGTCCTTAAAATGCTGCGACATCGTTCGCCAGAATTCGTACGTCTCTTTTTGAGTGGTTTCATACATAGGATTTTGATACATAGCAGACCGTAAATTACCTATACTATGCCAGTCGATGATCACATACAAGCCGGTTTCATTTGCCCATTGCACTCCCTGGTCGAGCAGCTTTAGATAATTTTCTTTGCCACGGGTGCGCCATGCGGCGGGATGTACGGGAAATCGAATAATATTCGCCCCCCAGCTTCTGGCCATTTCGAAATATTCCTTATTCCAATGCCCGGCCTTGCTGAGCTTATCAGGGTCACTTGCATCAAGCCCCTTGAACACAATTGATTTTCCATCTGCCGTAACAAATTTGTTTCCATCAACAGATACCTGGCTTAGCGATGCAGTCGTTTGTGCCTGCAAGTTAGTAGACAGGAAAAGCACTAAGCTCAATATTACTACTTGCTCCAAATGTTTTGTCATTACCTTTTAAAAAATTAATTTTTTTGAAGATAAGTAAGTATGCTGAATATTAATCCCAGCGAAAATAATTTCATGATTATAAATAGAGCGGCCAAATTCACGCTCGTAAACTATTGAATAAGTTTTTGATAAAAAGGTAGCAATTTTTTGGCGAGTATAGCATGCTCATGTACGCTCGGGTGGCCGCTACAGCCATGTGCCTGCATCGGGCTGAAGAAAAATTCGGCAACAGGTTTGTCAGAAGGATGATTGCCATCAATACTAGCCTTCACCGCTGTAATACAATTTTGGAGGATATCTCTATTGGCTCCTTGCACCATCGGGCTACTTAAGAGTGCCATTTGCGCCGCCGGATATTTATTCTTCACCAACTCAACAAGATGTATGTAGCTGCTTACGAAATTAGTACTGTCAAAAGGCAGTCTCGCGCTTCTTCCGTCCCCACGGCTAAAATCGTTGGTACCTAAGGCGATCCTGACAACCTTAGGCGAGTATTTTTTAAAATTCCAAATGCCGGCATCGTCCTCCCTGAGACCTGTCTTCTCATATACCACCGGCATAGCGGGGCCATCACTGTTCCAATTCCTGTACACTCTTATACAACTCACAGAGCTCATTAAAAATTCAATACCTAATGCACGAGCTACCCGCGGACCATAAGCATAATATGCATTGTGATGATAATGATAGTCTCCCTGGCCGCAAGGCGTGTCAGATGAATCCGCTGCGGCTCCACAGGTAACACTGTTCACAATAAATTCTATTACCGGCGGGGCAGGTGCTTTGAGCATTTGGAGATTTTGTCCTTCAGTTTTTTGAATGAACAATGGACCGGTTTGCGCCTCCGTGGTTTTATAAATCCAGATAGTATGTTCACCTCCTTCTGCGGCACTTAACACAAACGGTTGAATTCCCCTTCCTTCCACCATTACATTTTTTTGATACTCGCCATCCAATGTATATTGGAAATAGTTATGAGTTCCTTCAGGAGCAGAAGCGAAAATTGTACATGTTTTTCCCTGGAAATTAAATCCAAAATGAACTGCCGAACTGATTAGTTCAAGCTGCCGTCCCCCAGCAATACGGTATCTTCCGATAGGCTGTAAATTAGAAGCGTACAATTGCGAACTTGATGTTAAAGTGGTGTTTTTTGATGGATGGCAAGCGGTAATGGTCACCGATATAAATAACGATATCTTAAGGAGGTTTTTTATCATACTTTTATTTACGGCTTGGTTAACTTCTATCTAAAATTCGTATTCCATCTTCTCCGGCGATTATAGCCTTTCGAGCTATACCAAAGAAAAGTGAAGTTTCAACCACCCCACCAATATTTTTTAAATCGGGATTTATGTCAGCCAGAACTGGCCAGCTTTTGAAATATACATCCAGCAAATAATTTCCGTTTGGTGTTATCACCGGACCGTCTCTTTTATCATTTAGTCTAAAGCAATATTCTGTAATAGTGAATCGATTTTTAATCTGGTCTGGAACAAATGATAATGCTTCCGGAAGTACTTCAAGCACTAAAGGGTATTTTGAATCAAAATTATCAACCAGCTTTGCCTCATCTCCTACTATTACAAATTGGGCGGCCATGTTTGCCAGCAATTTTTCCTGGGTATGAATGCCTCCACCGCTTTTCAAAGCATTTAATTCTTTGTCAAACTGATCACAACCGTCCAGGTAAATATCGATTTGGGCAAAGGATGCAACCTGATGGCAAGGAATATTTGCCTTCAATAACAATTGCTGGGTCGTAAATGATGATGAAACTAATTTAACGGCGAGTCCTTTTGCAATTTTTTGTCTTAAGAATTCAACCACATGTGCAATAGTTGATCCGGCTCCGAGTCCCACCACCTGGTTATTTTCGACAAGAGTGATTGCCGCTTGCGCAGCCTGCTGTTTTAGGTTCATTACAAAAATTAATTAAGAATATTTTTTATAACTTTCAATATTTGTATTTAATCTGAAGGGCTGTTTCCATTAAAAGTCTTTTTTCACTTTCCCACTTAAAACTATTTTACGAAAGTGTAAAATCGATCGCCCTTTTTTCTTTCTCACTTTGCATCGCTAATTCTATAATCCTTACATTATTCCTGGCTTGTTGAGGTGTTACAATAAGTCTTGCTTTACCCTGTATAGTGTCATAGATATTCTGATAAAAAGCGGAGTAGTTGCCTTGCTCACTTTCAATTTTGCCAATGAAATGCTGGCCATTTAATTCTGTATTTATCGTTCCCCATATCTCAGGCGGCTCTACACCCCAATTACTTTTTGTATCCGAAGTAAAGCCTGCCTTCAGGCTTTCCTCCTGCACATCCAGTCCGTACTTTACGAAAGAGCCGTTTGTACCAAAAAGCATGAAGCGTGGCAGGGGTTCCCTGACCA
>JBDSPQ010000218.1:0-2878 GCA_039930305.1 Ginsengibacter sp.
CAGGATGGACTTGGTTATTACGAAACAACCAAAGATGTAAGTACCAACTTCTTCTTCGGTTATTTAGATAAGGGAACTTACGTATTCGAATACCCAATGTTTGTAACACACAGTGGAAATTTCAGTACCGGCATTACCACCATTCAATGCATGTATGCTCCCGAATTCACAGCCCATAGTGAGGGAGTGAGAGTAGACGTTGCTCGGTAGGTGCCTGGCTACTTTAGTGGCCTGACATTTTGGATAGACACCCCCCTAAAAGTTTTTTTGGGAGATTCTAACTTACGATAACCTCAAATAAGCCTTCCTGGTTTCCCTCATGAATAAATCCATGTCAAAAACTGGCTTCCCTTCACTATTTTCAATGCTCAAATCAAAACTATGCCTGAGGAAACTTATTCCATTCCGTTGCGCTATCGAAAGATGGAAAACCTGCACATCGTGTTTTGGCTTTTTAAGGATATCAGTTGGTGCATGATCTGGAGATCCCTGGGCATAGCTATGATCTTTCCAACGCTGGCAATAGCTATTATCATAGCATACCGGACCAGGCAATATATATCTGAAGTTTGTCATAACCTTGCCATAGTTTTTTGGATTTTTGCCAACGCTTATTGGATGGTAAGTGAATTCTTTCACTTTGATGAACTAATCGTTTTTGGTAATGTGACTTATAAATATTTAGCGATCATTCCGTTTACTATCGGGATTTTAATTCTTGGCTATTATTATCTCATCTGGCGGCCTGCTCATCCCGATGTCGTGGAAACGATGTAAAGCCATTCATTACACCTCTTTAATTATCTTTGCTCCCCTTTTAAGAATTTTAAATATAATTTTTTAATGTACAGAACACATACATGCGGTGAGTTAAGAATAACTGATATTGGAAAAGAAATCACGCTTGCTGGTTGGGTGCAAACCATCAGGAAGTTTGGCAGCATCACGTTTGTTGACCTGCGTGACAGGTATGGAATTACCCAATTGCTTTTTAATGAAAAGCTTACACAACAAATGGATGCCAGTGCGATTGGAAGAGAATTTGTGTTGGCGGCAAAAGGAAAAGCGAATGAGCGAAGCAATAAAAACCCAAATATTCCAACGGGTGATATTGAAATACTTGTATCGGAGTTTACAGTGCTAAATAAATCGGCGGTACCGCCATTTACTATACAGGATGAAACGGACGGTGGCGATGATATAAGAATGAAATATCGTTTTCTGGATTTACGAAGAAATGCGGTGAAAAAAAACATCGAGTTACGATATGCTGTGAACCGTGCTACCAGAAACTACCTGCATCAGCAAAATTTTATTGATATCGAGACTCCTTTTCTTATAAAATCAACACCTGAAGGTGCAAGAGATTTTGTGGTTCCCAGCCGGATGAATCCGGGGGAATTTTATGCGTTGCCCCAATCGCCCCAGACCTTTAAGCAATTACTAATGGTAAGCGGCTACGATCGTTACTACCAGATTGTAAAATGTTTCCGGGATGAAGACTTGCGGGCAGACAGGCAACCTGAGTTTACACAAATAGACTGTGAAATGGCGTTCGTTGAGCAGGAAGATATTTTACAAATGTTTGAAGGGTTGGTCAAATTTATTTTTAAAGAAGTGAAGGGGATAGACTATTTGGAGAAAGTGGAACGAATGACGTGGGAAGAGGCCATGTGGAATTATGGAAATGATAAGCCTGACATCAGGTTTGGTATGAAAGTGGCTAACTTAAAAGTGGAGGGTGAAAATAAATTTGAAGGATTAAACGATACCGGGTTTGCGGTTTTTAGCAATGCTGAAACCATCGTAGCCATCGCTGTCCCCGGCTGCAGCGACTATTCCAGGAAACAAACTGATGAATTAATTGATTGGGTAAAGCGCCCGCAAATTGGTATGGGCGGCCTTGCATTTATTAAAGTGAATACTGATGGAACTTTAAAAAGCAGCTTTGATAAATTTTTTAACGAGGAACAGCTAAAAGCGTTTGCTGAATTCTGTAAAGCAAAATCCGGTGACCTGATTTTGATTCTTGCGGGAAAAGAAGAACGCACAAGAAAAGCAATAAGTGATCTTCGTTTATACCTGGCCGAGAGATTGGGCTTCCGCAGGCCGGAAGAATTTAGGCTATTATGGGTTACTGATTTTCCATTATTTGAATACGATGAAGAAGGCAACCGCTGGGTGGCGCGTCATCACCCTTTCACTTCTCCCAAGCCGGAGGATATTGCGATAATGATTAACAATAATCCTTCCATAGAAGATGCCGAAAAATATTTGGAACACCCTTACGCTAAAATTAAAGCGAATGCTTATGATATGGTACTGAATGGAAATGAAATTGGTGGTGGTTCCATAAGAATTTTTCAAAGAGAATTGCAGGAGAAGATGTTTGCTGCTTTAGGCATGAGCAAAGAAGAAGCACAACATAAATTTGGATTCTTATTAGGTGCTTTTGAATATGGTGCGCCGCCGCACGGAGGAATTGCCTTCGGGTTCGATCGCCTTTGCGCCATTATCGGCGGCAGTGAAACTATTCGTGATTTTATAGCTTTCCCTAAAAATAATAGTGGACGGGATGTAATGATTGACGCACCATCTGCCATTGATGAAAAACAATTGGAAGAATTACAGATTAAACTTGATGTACAGGATTAACACGTGTGCTGCGTGGCAGGGAACCAATGAAAGAACTGCTGTTGCGCCAGGAATATTTTTCCTTCATTACTGGGGTATTGGCCCCGCAGAAAAATTAGCACCCGCGTTGAAGCGTGCCCTTTATGTAAAAGGGAATAAGCCCTGATAATAATTAAATTTTCAACTATGGATATTATGACTGTATTCAAAATCCTTCTTGGAAAAATGCTATTGTTTTCAATGG
>JBDSPQ010000219.1:0-7096 GCA_039930305.1 Ginsengibacter sp.
AATTCATCCATTCAGGAAATATTTTGAAGAATTAAAAGTCGGGGATCAGTTGGTGACAGAAACGCGGACCATCACTTCTGAAGATATAGATCGATTTGCGGACCTTAGCGGGGATCATTTCTATGCACATTTAAAAAATACCAACTTTGAACATACCATGTTTGAAAAGCAGGTAGCCCACGGATATTTTATTTTAAGTGCCGCTGCAGGACTTTTTGTAGACGCCTTTGAAAAAAATCCTGTGTTACTCAATTATGGGATTGATGATTTGCGGTTTACAAAACCTGTTTACCCAGGCGACAAAATATTTGTGAGGTTTACTTGTAAAGAAAAGATCTCACAGGAGCTGAACGAACGCAATCCTGACCTGCCTTTTATAAAAGGAAGCGATATTGAAAGAGGTATTGTAAAATGGTATGTAGAAATTTTAGATGAAACAGATGAGCCGCTCGTAGGAGTGGCAACAATTCTAACTATGGTAGCGAAGAAACCCGCAGAGAAATAATCACAAGATGTATTGATTATAGAAAGGCTTTGCGCCTGCTTTGTGATATTTTTGGAAATAAGTTTTATTAAATTCAAAATTCACCCGGTAAAGGATTATCAATAACAAATATGGAAGCATACGTAACATCACATAATGAACATGGAATCACCACTATAGAATTTTATCATCCTCAAAGCAATTCTCTTCCGGGAAAATTACTGGAACAAATTACACAGGAAATTCATTTTGCGTGCCTGCATGATAGCAAAGTGATCATCTTGAAAAGCGGCGGCAATGGGGCTTTTTGTGCGGGCGCTAGCTTCGATGAGCTGGCAGCTATAACAACGGAGGCAGAGGGAATCAAATTTTTCCAGGGATTCGCTAACCTGATAAACGGGATTCGTAAGTGCGACAAATTTGTAATCGCCCGCATCCAGGGAAAATGCGTGGGTGGTGGACTCGGTATTGCCTCAGCCTGCGATTATGCGATCGCTATGGATACATCGGACGTAAAATTAAGCGAACTTGCCGTGGGTATTGGTCCTTTTGTAGTTGGTCCTGCAGTCGAAAGAAAAATAGGAACTTCTGCATTCAGCCAGCTTGCAATAGATGCCACACTCTGGCGGAATGCTAACTGGGCAAAGAAAAAAGGATTGTTTGCAGAAACACATACTACCATTCAAAACCTTGATGAATCAGTTTACCGTCTCACGAATACACTGGCGCATTCCAGTATTGAAGCTATGTCCGAAATGAAAAAAATGTTCTGGAAAGGAACAGAACATTGGGATACACTTTTACATGAACGTGCTGCGATCAGCGGAAAACTCGTTCTAAGTGAGTTTACAAAAAATGCGATCAGTAATTTTAAAACGAAAAAAAAATAACGCCCTCTTACGAGGGCATTGCTTCATAAATCATCATACTCGAAGAGCGGGTCAATATGGGTATTTGCATCCATTTCAAATACGGGATTAATAATTCCATCTTTCAACCCATATACCCAGCCATGCAGTTGCGGCCGCTGCTCGTGCTTCCACGCCCTTTGTATGATTGAAGTTTTGGCAAGATGCGTCACCTGCTCTTTTACATTTAATTCTACCAGCCTGTCGCAGCGAAGCTCTTCGTCTTCAATTTCTGCGAGCTCGTCACGGTATAAACGGTGCACGTCTTTAATGTTCCGCAGCCACATATTCAGCACATATTTATAGTCATGGTTTGTCATAGCCGCCCTTATACCACCACAACCGTAGTGCCCGCAAACAATTACATGTTTTACTTTCAGGTGATTTACGGCATAGTCAAGCACACTCAAAAGATTTACATCTGTGTGCACCACCATATTGGCAATGTTGCGGTGAACAAATATTTCACCGGGCTGCGTGCCCGTAATTTTATCTGCTGGAACGCGGCTGTCACTGCATCCAATCCATAAAAATTCGGGCGTCTGCAAATGGGCCAGCCTGTCAAAAAATTCCGGATCTGTATCTGTCTGGGTTTTTGCCCATTCTTTATTCCTGGTTAATAGCTTTTCGTATGAAGTCATAAAATCATTTTTTTTATAAATAATAAGAGGTGGTTCTGAAAGGAGGCCGGCTAACTTACGCTTTCTTTTTGATGGATTACATTTGGTAAGTCTTCCGCCAGGTATTCTTCTGAAAAAAGCAGGTGCATCGATTTATGCACACTTTTCTTTATTTCAACTTTGATATTCTTGAGGTGCGCATGTTTCATAAAATCGTTTATTACTTCAATTACATCTTTATCGATATAATCTGCGCGATGCGCATCAATAATCACATTTGAGTCCGGCGGCACTTTCTCAAGATTTCTTTTCAAAATTGGTTTATTCAAAAATGAAACATCTTTTCGTAACCTGAAAAGGTATTTATTTTCATCGTGAACCACGAAAACAGCGGCTTTGAAATTACTCCTGAAAGCAAAAAACAATCCGGCCGCAATGCCAATCATGATGCCCATGAGCAAGTCGGTTAATAAAATAGCAGTTACAGTAATTACGAATGGCAAGAACTGGTCAAAACCTTTTTTATAAAATGAAATAAAAATAGAAGGTTTTGCCAGCTTGAATCCAATGTAAATAAGTACCGCAGCTAATGCTGAAAGTGGAATGTAATTTAATAAGCCAGGTATAAATGCCACACTAAGCAGCAACAAGATGCCGTGCATGATCGCGGAAGTTTTAGATTTCGCCCCGGCATGTACATTAGCTGAAGTCCTTACAATTACAGAAGTGAGCGGTAAGCCACCCAAAAATCCGGAAACAATATTTCCAATGCCTTGCGCCTTAAGTTCCCTGTTTGTGGGCGTCACTCTTTTATATGGATCCAGTTCGTCCGAAGCTTCAATATTCAGAAGCGTTTCAAGGCTGGCCACCAGTCCTATGGTAAAAGCAGCCGTCCACACTTTGAGATTCGTCAAAAATTCAAAAGAAGGAAACTTGAAAAAAGAAAGGAAATCACCGGCTGACTTGGCAATTGGGATCGTTACCAGATGACCGTTCTGCAGTGCCCAGGGATGAGCCTGTTTAATAAAATACATATTGATAAAAATACCAGCCAATACCACGATCAAAGGGGCAGGCAGTAGCTTGAAAACTTTACCTTTCTTTACCAGTACCTTATCCCAAAGTACCTGGATAAGAATAGTAATGATGCCAATAATAATCGCCAAAGGCGCACTTTTATTTATGGCGCTAATGATACCGCTAAACGTATTTTCTTTATTGCTTTGGATAAAAGCATCATCCCCCTCAAAGTTGGCATCATAGCCGATGAGATGCGGAATTTGTTTTAAAATCAATATAAGGCCGATGGCAGCCAGCATGCCTTTGATCACAGCTGACGGGATGTAATCTCCAATAACGCCGGCCTTTAAAAAGCCCAGTACCACCTGGAAAATACCGGCAATTACAACAGCCAGTAAAAATGCCTCGAATGCCGGCATGGAAGTAATGGCGGTAAACACCACTACTGTCAATCCGGCTGCAGGTCCGCTTACACTGAGCGATGACCCGCTGAGCGAACCGATTACAATGCCGCCAACGATACCGCCGATGATCCCAGCAAACATTGGCGCACCTGAGCCCAGCGCTATACCCAGGCAAAGCGGGAGGGCTACTAAAAACACTACTATAGACGCAGACATATCTGCGCCAAAACTTTTAAAAAATTTTTGCATGATCCTTATTTATTAGTAAAGAAAAAATGTTGCACTAGAGAGATCCAGCGCAGGAAGATTAGAATGGTTGCTTCACTAAATAAAATCCGGGGGAGGTGTCTGCACGTCCGAGGCCAGTTTGACAGGAATCGACTCGGAAAAATGTATATAAGAATCAGGAAGAGGATGATCTATGCCCTGGATGGGGCCGCGATTACCTGTAAATAAAAAAAGCTTGACATCCACACCGGGCTTCGCTTCAGTTTCAGGGAGCTCTTCCGTCATTGAACTGCCAGCTAATAAATTACCCAACTCTTTTACGGGAAGTAGCTGTGTAAGAAACACTGATAGAAAAAATATGGTAATAATTTTCTTCGCCATACGGTGCGCAAAAATATTGCATTATGGATAAAATGAAAAACCGTAAATGTTATGGTTTTGTTGTGTCCAAACGTGGCATTTAGAATATTATTTCGACATACGCTCCTTATGGTCAACAAAAAAGCCACTGTTAGGTGGCTTCTTTTATATGATGTCCGACAAATTTTTAACTGCATCCCATGCTGTTACCGCAATTCAGACACTTATAGCAGGTACCGCTACGAATAGTGATATGTCCGCACGTATTGCACGCGGGTGCATCACTCTGCATATTTTTTGCAGCCGAGTTTACCGCATCAAATGAACTAACCGTGACCTTTCGTGCGTTTTCGGTGCGATGCGCTTTCTTTGGCTGCGGCTTTCCGTTAGAGGATCCAATCACCCTTACTTCACTCAGTTCGTGCACCCGGTCGCCTATAGTAGGTGTATTTTCATCCCATGGCTGATTACCAAGATTTTCTACTTCAGGCTTGTCTAATACATGCACGAGATCGTTTCTGCCAAGGTATTCGTAGGCGAGGGACCGGAACATAAAATCAATAATCGAGGTTGTTGTTTTAATGTTTGGATGGTCGACCATTCCGGATGGTTCAAACCTGGTGAAAACGAATTTCTCCACAAACTCTTCCAGCGGTACGCCATATTGCAAACCTATGGAAATTGAGATAGCAAAACAGTTGAGCATACTACGCATAGTGGCGCCTTCTTTGGCCATATCAATAAATATTTCCCCTAAGGTTCCATCGTTGTACTCCCCAGTGCGCAGGAATAAGGCCTGGCCATTGATTTTAGCTTTCTGGGTGAAGCCCCGGCGTTTCGCCGGCAATGCCCGGCGTTCAACGATCATCGCCAATTGCCGTTTAAGCCCGGTATCTGCACTATTTTGTACCCGCTTGTTCATCTCCTCCAGCAAGTCCTCCACGGTAAGCTGGCTCATATCCACAATGCGTGGCTCTGAAAGAGCTAATTCTTCTTCGGACTGCGATTGTTTGTCCTCTTTCTTTTTCTTATCACTTTTATTGCTCAGTGGTTGTGATAGCTTTGAACCGTCACGGTAAAGCGCACACGCTTTTAATCCCAGCTGCCAGCTAAGCTTGTATGCGTCGGCTATTTCTTCAATACTTGCCTCATTCGGGAGGTTAATGGTTTTAGAAATCGCTCCGCTGATGAAAGGCTGTGTTGCAGCCATCATGCGGATGTGGCCTTCGTGGTGAATATATCTTTCTCCTTTTGCGCCGCATTTATTCGCGCAGTCAAAAACGGAAAGGTGTTCGTCTTTAAGAAACGGCGCACCTTCTACCGTACCTGTGCCGCAGATATAAATATTTGCTGCTTCATTTTCCTCATCACTGTATCCAAGAGCTTCCAGCAGGCTCCACTCAAAATCGTTGTATTGTTCCGGAGAAAAACCAAGTCTTTGCAGGCATTCTTCACCTACGCAAAAAACATTGAAAACAAAACCAATTTCAAATGCTGAAGCCATAGCAGCTTCCAGGCTCTGTATGTCAACGCCGGAAAATCCTTTTTGGGCCAGCGACGCCGGGTTAATGTGCGGTGCACCATTTAAAGTAGCATGACCTTTTGCATAGTTTACAATGGTTTCAATTTCAGCTTCGGTGTATTTTAAATTTCTCAAGGCCTGTGGCACACTCTGGTTGATAATTTTGAAATATCCGCCGCCGCTCAACTTCTTAAATTTTACCAGGGCAAAATCGGGTTCTACGCCTGTCGTATCGCAATCCATCACCAGGCCGATCGTTCCTGTGGGGGCAATCACCGTGGTTTGCGCATTGCGGTATCCATATTTTTCACCCATCATCACAGCATCATCCCAGGCTTTGGTAGCGGCCTTTAATAAATAATCAGGACAATATTTTACATTGATGCCCTGGGGCTTTATCTCAATGCCTTCATAAGCGTCCATTGCATCGTAGGCCGCAGCGCGGTGGTTGTGCATCACACGCAACATGTGTGCTTTATTTTCCTGATACCTGCTGAAGGTGCCTAAATGTGCGGCAAGTTCTGCTGATGTTTTATAAGAAATGCCCGTCATGATAGCGGTGATAGCGCCCGCTATGCCCCGGGCTTTTTCGCTATCGTAAGCAATACCACTTACCATAAGCATGCTCCCGAGATTGGCAAAACCTAAACCCAACGTTCTGTAATCGTAACTGAGCTGCGCGACTTCTTTACTGGGAAACTGGGCCATCAGCACTGATATCTCCAAAACAGTAGTCCACAAACGAACGGTGTATTCAAAACCAGGAACATCAAAACTGTTGTCTGATTCCTCAAAAAACCTCCTGAGGTTTACAGAAGCCAGATTGCAGGCCGTATTGTCAAGGAACATGTATTCGCTGCAGGGGTTGCTGGCCCTAATAGGTCCGCCTTCGGGGCAGGTGTGCCACTCATTGATAGTAGTATTGTACTGTGTACCAGGATCGGCACAACGCCAGGCTGCATAATTAATATCTTTCCAAATCTTTGAAGCTTTGACCTTTTTCATGGTGCGCCCATCGCTGCGGGCCTTTAATTCCCAATCAGCATCTGCATCTAGCGCATGAAAAAATTCATTAGGAATTCGCACGGAGTTATTACTGTTCTGCCCGCTGACTGTTTTGTAGGCTTCTCCCTCATAGTCACTTGGATAGCCGGCAGCGATTAATGCAGCCACCTTATTTTCTTCCTCCACTTTCCAGTTTACAAACGATTCTATCTCCGGATGATCAATATCAAGGCAAACCATTTTTGCAGCGCGGCGGGTAGTACCACCGCTCTTTATAGCTCCTGCTGCCCGATCTCCAATTTTTAAAAAACTCATAAGGCCGCTGGAGGTTCCACCACCGCTCAATTTTTCTCCTTCGCCGCGGATACTGCTGAAGTTGGTGCCTACGCCACTTCCATATTTAAATATTCTTGCTTCCCGCACCCAAAGATCCATTATGCCGCCATCATTTACGAGGTCATCCTTTACACTTAAAATAAAACAGGCATGTGGCTGCGGCCTTTCATAAGCAGATGTTGATTTTTTTAGTTCGCCATCTTTTGCAT
>JBDSPQ010000220.1:0-7197 GCA_039930305.1 Ginsengibacter sp.
GTGACTTTTGAAGGAGCATGGTGTTTGACTGACATAATATAATTTTAGAAAATAAAAAAAATATTCATAATCGCTGTCCGGCAATCCTCTGAATTTTTTGAAAAATCAGAAACCATTCCGGGTTCTAAATATATTGATATAAGCGGGGGAATGGAATTTTTTATAGACATTGAAATTTATTTAAATAATTTTAAATTCTAAATACACTTATATGAACAGGATAGAAATGGAAAGGACTGAAGGGGATTATGGTTTTGTAGTGAAGGATAATAAAAATCACGCATTACAAACTGATAGCAGTGAAGAGTCCGGCGGCACAGATTTTGGATTTCGGCCAATGCAGCTTTTACTATGTGCGCTCGGCACCTGCAGCGCAATTGATATGATTGCTATTCTAAAAAAACAAAAGCAAACTATAGACGAATTTAAAATTGTAGTGGAAGGCGAAAGAGAGCATAACAAAATTCCCTCTTTATGGAAAGCAATTCATGTGAGGTTCCTCTTAAAAGGTGTAGAATTGGATAAAGCTGAGAAAGCGGCATTTTTATCAATGGACAAATACTGTTCAGTTGCGGAAACTCTCCGGAGAAGCGGAACAGAAATTTCCTGGAAAACAGAAATTCTAAGTTAAAAAGTTAACTCAATCCGTTTTAAGCAGATAGGATTAATTTTACAAAATGAACGCAGATTTTTTTGACCATCTCTTTAAAAGGCAACAAAAAAAAGAGATTGTACCATCAAATGAGATCATATCTACATGGGCATCTCATCTGATCAGTTTGCTATTTCCTGAACAATCCCTGTGTGCCTATTCTACAGTTGAGGAAATAGCGGCCGAATATCATAAACTACAGCGGGACCTTGTAAACATTTTAAATGCCACAAAGGCCTGTAGCAATTGCAACAATGAAGATATTGCGAAGGAATTTTTCAACGAGTTGCCTGAGTTATACCGGGTATTAAATACAGATATCTATTCTTTAATACATGGCGATCCGGCCGCACGACTGGAATTTGAAGTAATCCGCGCATATCCTGGCTTCTATGCTCTTTGCTTCTACCGGCTGGCACACCAGCTTTTAAAACTTGAAGTCCCGCTGCTTCCCCGAATCCTTACAGAACATGCTCATTCCAAAACAGGTATCGACATACACCCCGCGGCAAAAATCGGAGAGCATTTTTTTATTGACCATGGTACAGGAATTGTTATCGGTGAGACGACCGAAATAGGTGATCATGTGAAGCTTTACCAGGGAGTTACTTTAGGTGCATTAAGTATAGACAAATCGATGGCCTTCACCAAACGACATCCTACAGTGGAAGACCATGTAATCATTTATTCAGGTGCTACTATACTCGGCGGCAATACCATTATTGGGCATCACAGTGTCATCGGCGGAAACGTATGGTTAACAAAAAGTATCCCTCCGGGAACGCTGGTTTTCCATAATCCTGAAATAACCGTATTGGAAGGAAAATTAGTAACCAATTAAGATTCGCTGATGGCCACCATTCTAGATACCGTTGGCAATACGCCACTCGTAGAACTACAACACATAAATCCCAACTCTTCTGTAAAAATATTTGCGAAGTTAGAGGGCAACAATCCCGGCGGCAGTGTGAAAGATCGGCCGGCACTTAATATGATCCGTAGTGCATTGGAGCGTGGAGATATAAACGCCAATACAAAACTGATAGAGGCAACAAGCGGAAACACCGGAATTGCGCTGGCATTGATGGCAAAACTTTATGGAATTGAGATCGAGCTGGCTATGCCTGCAACTTCTACAAGGGAAAGAGTGGTTACGATGGAAGCGTTTGGTGCCAAAGTTACTTTGCTCGAAAGCATTGAAGCTTGCAGAGACTATGCAGACGAAAAAGGCGCAGGCGGGGAATTCTTCTTGTTAAACCAATTCGCAAATCCCGATAATTATAATGCACATTATAAAACTACCGGCCCCGAAATATGGAATGATACCGATGGCGGCATAACACACTTTGTAAGTTCTATGGGTACCACGGGCACCATTATGGGATGCAGCAGGTATTTAAAAGAAAAAAATCAGGACGTCCAGATCATCGGTTGCCAGCCAACTGAAGAAGCTTCCATACCTGGAATCAGGAGATGGCCAAAGGAATACCTTCCGAAAATTTTTGAACCATCGAGAGTAGACAGAATAATGGATGTGACACAGGACGATGCCATTGCCTATACCCGCAGGTTGGCAAAAGAAGAAGGCATCTTTGCCGGCATGAGCAGCGGCGGGGCCGCTTCTGCGGCTATAGCACTCTCACAGGAATTGCAAAGCGGAATAATAGTTTTCATTGCCTGCGACCGGGGTGACAGGTATTTAAGTAGTGATCTTTTTGGATAGCTTTTAAAATAAAAACATTAGGATTAATTGCCTAACAGGTGATTGTCATGAAAAGTTACTGACAGCGTACAGCCTTCTCCGGGAGCAGACTCTATTTCCACTTCTCCTTTGTACAGTTCCGCCCGGCTGATTACATTGGTTATCCCAATTCCTTTATTTTTGACTGACGGATCGTATCCGATTCCATCGTCACTAATAGTCATCGTCAATTTTTCCGGAAGCTGAATAAGATCAATCTGGATATTACGTGCATTTGCATGCTTCAGTACATTATTTATTTGTTCCTGTATAATTCGCAGAATATTTAGCTTAAATTTTTCATTCAGATTTTCTTCGCTGATTTTCACTGTTACAAATTTTATAATAACGGGATGTACCTGCATGATGTCGTCTATTATATCCTTAACGGCTTCCACAAGACCAATATCTTTGAGAAGTGGGGTAATAAGCGATTTGGACAGCTTCCTGATTTCATCAATTGCATTGAGCGTGTAGGTAGAGGAACTCTTTAGAAATGAATCGCGGTTGTCAGGGTCTTTCCTGGCCATATCAATATAAAGCCTCGTAGCACCTAACAGTTGATTTACATTATCGTGAAGTTCCCGCCCAATATCAGACCGCTCGCTCTCCTGGGCCGAGATGATTGCCTCTGTGATTTCTTTCTGTCTTCTAATTTTTTCAAGCGAAGCCAAGTCCTCAGCTTCTTTTTTTGAGGTTATATCTTTCGAGTTAATAACAATACCATTTACAGATTCATCCCCGGTGAGGTCGGTAAGTGTTGCCTCAAGCCACTTCCAATCTCCCTTTACATTTTGACAACGATAACTTGAAGTTTTATGTGACTCTTCGGTGTTTAAGCCATTGAATTTTTCCGTGAAATTTTTCAAATCGTCAGGATGGATAAAAGAAAATATGTCTTTGCCATAAAAATATTCTGGATCATAGCCCAGTATTTTTTTTGATGCAGGGCTCATATAAGTGAACCTGGCATCGGCATCCAAAATAGCAATCAGGTCGGACCCGCTTTGGACCAGCGATTTAAATCTTTTTTCACTTAGAAAAACATTTTGCTCCGCTTCTTTTGTTTTAGTAATATCCTGGGCGGCCCCTAAAAGTCGGACCGCCTGGCCGTCTGCATTGCGGATTATGTATCCCCGGTCATGAATATATGCATAGCTGTTATCATCCTGCCTTACCCGGTACTCCATTTCAAACAAGTCATCTTTACTGAAAGAGAGCATATCGACTACTATTCTCTTAAATCTCTCACGATCTTCCGGATGAACACGCTTTGCCCAATCGTCAGCCGTTCCGTACTCATCAGCGAGGTCATTTTTCAAAAGTATTTTCCAACCTTCTTTACTCCTGTAAACCTCGCCCGTGGCTAAATTCCAGTCCCAAACCATATCATGCGTCGCCATGGTAACCAGTCTGAAGCGTTCTATATTCTCCTCAATTATTTCCTGATTTTTCTTTCGCTCTATGCTATACCGGATAGATTTCTCAAGCAGTTGGCTGTTGCAATCTCCTTTTATCAAAAAATCTTGTGCACCGAGAGAAAGTGCTTTTAATGATGCCTCTGAATCTGTAAAGCCTGAAAATATTACCACCGGCGTACGCGGACAATATTCCATCAGCTCAGCTAAGCGCTGGAGGTCCGGCTCATCAGGCAAATACAAATCAAAAAATATGAGGGAGTAACGGCAGTCTTTTAAAAGCTTAAATGTTTCATCCAGATTTTTGGAAATCGTAATATTACCTATATTCAAATCAGTAAGATGAAGCTGCTCTTCCAGTAATGAATGGTTTTCCTGGTTGTCATCAATTATTAAAATAGAAATTGGCTTTTCCGGATGCCTTATCATATTATATTTATGGGAAAATTAAAACAAGTAAAAAGTTACAGGTAAATAATAACCAGTAAAGAAACTTTCCGGAGTTGGATTCATTCAGGTGTTTGTATAGTTTCTTTTTAAAATACAAAGACATGTTTCTATTTAAGCCTCTAATGTAAGTTAGTTAGTTTATTTAATAAATAATATCAGTAAACAAATAGATGGTAAAAAAAATAAGCAATTCGACAGACTTACTTTGCCGAAGCAGGCAACGAAAATAAAGTATATATAAAAGATCGAATGGCATGAAATTTAGAAGTAATTTTATCAATCTACAAATCATATAAGTAAAGTACTTTACCCCGTCATGAGAATTTTATTGGTAGATGATCATACGATAATCAGGTCTGGCTTAAAAATTTTTATTTCGAATATTGTCCCTTTCTCGGAAATAGATGAGGCGGATGGAGGCGATAGTGCCTTCGAGAAGATAAAGCAGCATGACTATGACTTATTGGTACTTGATGTAAATATGCCAGGTACCGATTCCTTTGGTCTTGTAAGCAATATTATCGCGATTAAGCCGTCTTCAAAAATTTTAATGTTAAGTATGAATGCTGAGGAAATTTATGCCAAAAAATATTTGCAGCTTGGAGCTATGGGTTATATCGGTAAGGATGCCACGGAAGATGAGATAAAATCTGCGATCGAAACGGTATTGAATAATAAAAGATATATAAGCAGTTCACTTAGCCGGCAACTTGCCGAGGAAGCCATTGGTAATAAGCCGGCAAATCCCTTTGATAGGTTGTCGCCCCAGGAGTTCAAGATAATCCATCATATTATTCGTGGCGAGTCTGTAGGTGAAATAAGCAATAAATTGAATCTGCATACTTCTACCATTGGAACCCACAAAGCCAGAATTTTCAAGAAACTAAATTGCGATAATATTGTCGACCTGAATGCGCTTGCAAAGGTTCATAAAATAATTCCTAAGGAGTCCTAGTAGAAAAATTTCGACAAACCTTTCTGTTTTTTTCTACAATTAAAGGGAAAATTATTACGACCTTTAAAATTCTAATTGAGCCACACGTAAAAATTTACGAAGGATATTTTTCTATCTTTCCTTCCTATTCAGGATCCGCCCTATGAAAATCATTTTTTTAACTATGGCTTCGATAGTCATTTTTACCTCGTGTCAGTTATATAGCACTACCTAACTATAGACGGCGAGATTATCACCCCGCAAAGTTCACTGATCCGTAATCTTTAGCCCCTTTGCTTGCAGCAATTACAATTTTACAAAGTTGTGCAGGTAAGCATTTGCCGTAAAACTTTTGGTTAGACGATTGCATTATCACTTTATTAAACAATCGTTGTAGCGTTTCCGCTAGTATGTTGAAAACTTATAGGGAAAATGTTTGTTTCGCTCGAGACTTTACAAGAATATTAACTCACTGCGTCTTTGCTTAGCTCATTATTTATGGTTCGCCAAATTCCCAAAGGATTGTCATTTTTTAACTCTTCAGGCAGTAGCACATCAGGCCAGTTTTGAAACGAAACCGGTCTTGCAAATCTTTTAATTGCATCTGCTCCAACAGATGTAAACCTTGAATCGGTAGTTGCCGGATATGGGCCACCGTGCTGCATGCTCAGGCATACTTCCACGCCGGTAGGAACACCATTCATAATAAATCTGCCGCAAATATTCATAACTGCATCGGCAAGCTTAATATTATTTTGAACATCACTTTCGGTAGCCATAAGCGTTGCCGTTAGCTGCCCTTCGCAATGTGTTGCCACTTCCAGCATCTCATCCATATTCTTACAGCGGATCACGATGGAATAAGGACCGAATACTTCTTTATGAAGAACAGGATTGTTTAAGAAGGCCTGTCCCGAAGCAGATGCAACTGTCGGAATTGCCCGGCTTTCCCCGGTTTCCGCAGCTGATATTGAAATGGTTTCTACATTATCCTGGGAAAGTGCTGTACCCCTATGTTCCACATAACTTTTATAGATGCCGGAATGCAACATAGCAGCAGGCGCTACTTCTTTAATTTCCTTACCAAGTTCGTCAATGAAAGTTTTCAGATCGTCGCTCTCCACGCCGATGATCAGCCCCGGGTTAGTACAAAATTGTCCGACACTAAGGGTAACAGAACCTGCAAGTGTTTTAGCCATTTCTTTTGCGGAATTTTTAAGTTTTCCCGGCAATAAAAAAACAGGGTTAATACTTCCCATTTCAGCAAAGACGGGTATGGGTTCTTTCCTGGTATTTGCAAGATCATACAATGCCTTACCACCGTTAAATGAACCTGTAAATCCTACCGCTTTCGTATATGGATGCATGATCAAAGCCTGGCCAGTTTCAAAAGATGCCGCATGCACATGGGCATAGATTCCCTCAGGCAAATTACTTTTTACAGCGGCTGTCTTTATAGCCTCTGAAACAATTTCACTTGTCTCGGCATGAGCAGGATGTGCTTTTACAATCACAGGACAACCTGCAGCAAAAGCGCTTGCTGTATCACCGCCGGCTGTAGAGTAAGCAAAAGGAAAATTGCTGGCGCCAAAAACCACGACGGGGCCTAGCGGAACAAGCATCTTTCTAATATCAGGCTTTGGCGGTGTGCGTGTTTCTAAAGCGGTATCAATTCTTGCTTCTAGCCACGTCCCATTTTCGCACGCCTCAGCATAACTGTTCAGCTGAAAAATAGTTCTGTTGCGCTCTCCCTGCAATCGGGCCTGTGGCAAATTCGTTTCCTTCATGGCTGAGGCTACCATTTCATCTCCGCAGGCATCCAACTCCACTGCAATCGCTTTTAGAAAATCAGCCCGCTCCTTCAGGCTTAACTTTCTATATTCATGAAAAGCTTTCCATGCGCTTTGCATAATTGTCTCTATTTCTTCGGAAGTAGTTTCTTGAAATTTCATGTTTATTCAAATTATTTTAGATGGTATTGTTAAACGACTATTATTTTGAT
>JBDSPQ010000221.1:0-2726 GCA_039930305.1 Ginsengibacter sp.
TATGCGCACCCATTTACCAAAGTATTTGAGGAAGAGAGAGAATTGACTGTGATACTGCTCGTGGATGTGAGCGCCAGTGCTTTATTTGGTACCGTTCACCACAGTAAGAGAGACCTGATTACCGAAATTGGTGCGGTTCTTACTTTTAGCGCTATAAATAACAATGATAAGGTTGGTGTCATATTTTTTAGTGATAAAGTAGAAAAATACATCCCGCCCAAGCAAGGAAAACAACATGCGCTTTATATAGTAAGAGAATTGCTGACAGCAGAGCCAAAACAAACGGGAACTAATCTGAATGACGCCTTGAATTTTTTTTCCCGCTCAAACAGGCAGAAAAGTATTGCCTTCATAATGAGCGATTTTATTGATGAAAAGTATGAAGACAAATTACGGGTGATGGGTAGCCGGCACGATGTGATAGGTCTGAAGATTTATGATAAAATGGATATGATTCTGCCGGATATTGGCATGCTAAAAGTCGAAGACCTGGAGACAGGTGAAACACGGTGGCTCAATACATCTGATGCAATGGTACGTCATGCCTACCAGCAAAATTTTATGCAACAGAGCGCAGCTTGTAAGACCATTTTCAAAAAAACAGGTTCAGACCTGCTGCACATCCGTACAGATGAAGATTATGTGAAAATTTTACAACAATTTTTTTTAAGAAGAAAATAAAGCAGCGCAAGGATTGATTTACCCCAGGAATTATATCAGGCATCGGGTCATTTTTCTATTTACGGCATTGGTATGGGTTTCCTATCTTTCTGCACAGGCTCCCCAGGTGCAGACCTCGATTGACAAAAATCAAATTTTAATAGGCGAACGGATTTATTACAAGGTGAATTTTGTAATGCCCGACAACACCTTCCGGCTTACCTGGTTTTCAATACCCGATAGCTTCGGCAGCTTTGTGGTGGTGCAGGAAAAAAAAATTGACTCTTCCTTTGCAAACGGCAATTTATTATTCAGCCAGGAACTTGTGTTGACCAGCTTTGATTCCGGCAGAAGAACCATACCGCCACTCACATTTGAGCTTGATCAACTAACGGGAGATTCTTCTTTTCAATTAATTACGGATACTATACCAGTCAATGTGTTGTATTCTCCGCTGGATAGCGTGAAAACGTTTCATGATATTAAGCCAATTATCGAAGTAGAGAAAGAACGGCCGTGGTGGATCTATGCACTGATCGGCCTCGTGATGCTAATTATTATACTTCTTATTGCGTTCCGAAAAAAAATATTTAAAAGAAAAGAAAAACAAGCCGAAGTAATTAGTGCTAAACTTAGCGCCTATGATGAGGCGATAAAGGCATTAAAAAAACTGGAACAGGAAAAGCTTTTAACAGGTGGCCAGCCGAAGGAATTTCACCTGCGGCTCACCGAAATTTTTAAGAGGTATTTTACAAGGAAAACAAATATTAATAAGCTGCACCTTACCTCCGATGAAATATTAATGGAGTTGAATGAATACAGCCTTACCAAAGAGAATGTCTCTGCTTTTGCAAACTCGCTTCGCATGAGTAATGCTGTGAAATTTGCAAAATATGCTCCGCCCGAAATTGAAAGTCTGGAATGTCTTTCCGTAACAAAAGACATGATCAAGAAGATCGATCAAGAATTAAAAACACCCCAGGAAAGTGCTGTTTGACTATTTTAACGATATCACCTTTGAGCAGCCTCTTTTATTCCTGCTGTTTGCCATCATACCTTTCCTTATATTTTGGAAGGTCGTAAAAGGTAAAAAGCAAATCGCTGCAGTTCCTGTTTCTACTACGAGGGGGTTAGGTAAAGTTTCCTCATGGAAAAACATCTTCTACCACATCCCTTTCATTCTACGATTGTTGGCGCTAAGTTGCCTAATAATTGCGCTTGCCAGGCCGCAAACTCGTTTCGATGAACAACAAACTGAAGGAGAAGGTGTAGATATCGTTTTGTGCATTGACGTTAGTGGCAGTATGACCGCTCAGGACTTTATTCCAAACAGAATGGAGGCAGCAAAAAAAGTTGCTGAAGACTTTGTCGATCATCGAAAATCTGACCGCATCGCCATCGTCATCTTTTCGGGTGAAAGTTTTACGCAGTGCCCGCTAACCACAGATCATTTCGTACTAAAAAGCCAGATTGCACAAATAAGGAATGGCCTGCTGGAAGATGGTACAGCAATAGGATCAGGGTTGGCTACAAGTGTAGACAGGCTGAGAAGTAGTAAAACAAAAAGCAAAGTGGTGGTTTTGCTTACTGATGGAATTAATAATGGAGGCTTAATTGATCCCGCTACTGCTAAAGAAATTGCCAAGACATTTAAGGTAAAAGTGTATACAATAGGCGTAGGTAGTGACGGATATGCAGCTACCCCCATTAATACGCCAATGGGGGTCATCATGCAAAATGAAAAAGTGGCTATTGATGAAAAACTACTGCGTAATATAGCAAGCGAAACCGGTGGCAGATATTTCCGTGCAACTGACAACAAGAGTCTTGAAAATATTTACAATGAAATAGATGGCCTTGAAAAATCTAAAGTACAAATTACTACCTACCACCGTGCGACCGAGAAATTCTACATTTTTGTTTTCGCAGCCATGGCTTTTTTACTGCTGGAACTTTTGCTGCGCTATACGGTTTTGAGAAAGTTCCCGTGAGCATTTCGTCACCTTGCAAATGAATTATTTTCCAACACTTAACTTGCACGTATGACGGGTCAGGTATATAAATCA
>JBDSPQ010000222.1:0-2581 GCA_039930305.1 Ginsengibacter sp.
GAACCTTCAAATGCACCGGAATGGTATAAAAACATAAAAGCGGTGCAGTGGAAGACCCAACCGCCGCTGGCCACTGGTTCACAGGTTGCCTTCAAAGCAAAATTTTTAGGAAAAGATCTTTCTTATATATATGAGATAACTAACTACAGTCCGGGCGAGCGTTTGGTGATGCGAACCGCACAAGGACCTTTCCCGATGGAAACCACGTACACCTGGTCGACTATTGATAGCAAAAATTGTGAAATGACTTTGAGAAATGCCGGTGCTCCTTCAGGGTTTTCGAAATGGCTTGCGCCATTCATGAGTATGGCCATGCGACGCGCAAACAGGAATGATCTGCAACTTATAAAGTCTATCATGGAAAATCAATCTTAATTAAAAACTTTTAAATCAATTTAAATGAAAGAGTATTTATTATTATTCAGGGGCGGTCGCGCAGAAATGGAATCTGCCTCGCCTGAAGAATCACAAGCGCACATGCAACGCTGGATGGAGTGGATGGGTAAGTTGGGAGAAGAGGGAAAATTTGTTGGCGCACAGCCGCTCAACAAAGAAGGTAAAACCGTTGCCGGAAATAAGAAAGTAATTTCTGACGGTCCGTTCATGGAAGGAAAAGAGATGGTTGGTGGGTATTTAATATGCAAAGCAGACACAATAGAGGAAGCGGTCGAAATTTCAAAAGGCTGCCCCTTGCTGGAGCACGAAGACGGCATAGTGGAAGTGCGTGAAATACAGGAGCTGAAAATGTAACTTCCTTTAAACAGTTAATTTTTTATCAAAGCCGGATTAATTATGCTAGCCGGTTTTGGTTTTTGCTTTCTTTTAAAACAGACAGAAATTATTAAAATGGCCGCAAAAAAGCCGTCGACTTTTCTTCCGGGAAAATCTGATTTGTATGATAAGCTGATAAAAACCAGGAAAGATGTCGAACGCAAAGGCGTGGCCATGCCTTACACCTCTGTGAACGGGCATATGTTTTCGTTTCTTGATAAAAAGGGTTCTTTGGGACTTCGGCTGCCAAAAGAGGTGAGAGAAAAATTTCTTGAAAAATACGATACCAGGTTATGTGAGGCCTATGGGTCTGTCTTGAAAGAATATGTATTGGTCCCGGAAAAATTATTTGAGAATACTAATAAGCTGAAAAATTATTTTGAAATAAGTATAGAATATGTACAAAAGTTAAAACCAAAATCCACAAAAAAGATTAAAAACGTCAAACTAATTAGCATGTCCAAAACAGAAGGAACAAAAGAAAATCCGTGGAAATTAAAAACACCGCCGGGTACATCTGAATATGAAATATATGAAGATGTAAAAGATGGGAAAGAAATTTTAGTGTGTACTGTCGGGAAAACGATTTTGCATTATGATGCGAAATGTATTACCGACATGCACGCAATGCTTAAAAAGCATGGAGACTGGATGGAGCTTGGCAGCGCGGATGAACAAAAACCCGCTAGGGAAGGTACGGTAGAGGCGTGGGGACGTTCTGAAAAAAATCCCGCGGGTGGCTGGTATGGCTTGAAGAAGGGCTTCCGTGGCAGATTTGGCATGTATGTGCCACCGTTAATGGAAGAATTAGGTCTCGCCGAATTAGAGCACAATGCCCGGAACAATCGCATGCGCGCTTTATAGTAATTTTATTGAAAGAATGATGGTGTCCTCAAATGATGAACCTGTCCGTCAGTTAACAGCCCATCTTTTTCGCAACGAATCGAAAAAGATGATTTCGGTATTGACAAAAATATTCGGTACAGAAAACCTCGAGACAGCAGAAGATGTAGTGCAGGATACGCTACTGCAAGCCATGCATATTTGGAAACTGAAAGGCATACCTGACAACCCCTCCGGCTGGCTTTTCCGTGTGGCAAAAAATAAAGCCATTGACATAATAAGAAGAAACAAACATTCAGTACGATTTGATTTTACAGATAAAGAAAGGATACTTCTTACCTCTGAATATACGCTCGAAACAACTATGGAAAATCTTTGGAAAGAAGAATATATCAAAGATGATCTTCTCAGGATGATGTTTGCATGTTGCCATCCTGAAATTTCGCAGGAAAATCAAATTACACTTATGCTGAAGACGCTTTGCGGCTTCAGCACTATGGAGATTGCCCGGGCTTTTCTCACCAGTGAAGAGACCATTTCTAAAAGGCTTTACCGGACAAAAGAATTCTTCCGTCAGCATAAGATAAAATTGATTATTCCTTCCTTAGATGAAATAAAAAACAAGACGGATGCTGTATTAAATACCATATACCTTTTATTCAATGAAGGCTATAACTCTACCAACTCGGAGGAGCTGATCCGTAAAGATGTAATAGCGGAGGCTATGCTGCTTTGTAAAATGCTTACTGAAAATAGCAATACCCAATCACCGGAAGTATTTGCGCTCATGGCGCTGATGTGTTTTCATTCATCACGGAGCGACAGCCGGTTGACGAAGGAAGGAGAGATCATTCTGCTGCCAATGCAGGACAGAAAAAAATGGAACCAGGCCATGATCGGCGAAGGCAATGAATATATGAACAGGGCTGCTTTTGGTGATTCGCTAAGTACATATCATATAGAAGCT
>JBDSPQ010000223.1:0-4356 GCA_039930305.1 Ginsengibacter sp.
TTTGGATAATCTTTACAATGCGCTGGAAGAAATAATTGATGAAGGAGATTTGATAAGTTTGAATTAGATGCCTTGTCGTCTATTCCCTCTCAACATCTAAATTCAGCACCTTGCCTTTCTGCCAGGCTTTGTACTCAAGTTTGAAATTTTTCCGATTTTGCTTGGTCAGGTGATCATCATCTAAGGAGAGTAGGTCGGGTCTACCGCCATTTACCCAGCAGGTATACCAATAGCTCGCTATATCGTGTATGGACAAACGAAGTTGCCGTTCGACCATTCCTTCAAGCGCGGTATGAAACCGGCTGGCGTATTCATCTGAAAAAACCGGCTGGTTGTAGGATAATATTCTTAGCCCGGCAGCATCTTTTTTGTAGAGGCTTGATGTATCGAATGCGTCACGGTTTTGTTTTTCGGTGGTAAGTAAAGCATTTACCTGAGAGTATGACTGGCCAATCATGCGCCATGTTTCCGCTGGTATATCATCAATATATGTAGCAGCTTCTGTTTTGAAATTATAGGTATTGCCAAAGAGCTCCGGCAGCCGTGATTCCCAGAGAGCGTGCACGCCGCGTTGGCCGGTTTTCTGTCCATCATAATTAGATGAGGTATGCAATGGCATATGCGCATCAGCAACATAGTGGCTCAATTCCGCAGACAAAAAGATGATCTCTGATTTACTTTTTTTCTTAAAAGCCTGCGTCAGTTTTTCGGTAACAGTTTGTATATACCATGGCAGGGAGCCGTTCTTATTTAAGGTATTGCTATCGAATTTTTTATATGCATCACTGGTAGTTTTCGGAAATGAATCGATCGACATATTGGTGAAGTCCTCGATATCAATAAAGTGCCGCGGTGATTCTGCTTTGTCATTGAGCAACCCGCGCCGGAGGTCCGGCACCACAGCACCTTCTGTAATAAAATCAATGTGATTGTAATAGAAAGTGCGCATGGGATCCGGCAATGTAAAAACTGCCGCACGGCTGATGTGTTTATGACCCCAGGAACCCCAGGCAAACACGAGCCTGGCTCCCAGGCAACTCAATAAAAAAAAGATCATAATCTTTTTAAGACTTCTCTTCAACGTTATATGTTTTTAATAAAAATAAGGAGAAAAAATATGAAGTACTGGCAAAAACCGCTTTGATAAAGAAGTGTCCGGCAATTGCTTTCAAAAGGTTGGTGTTATAGGTCCTGGTATGGGTATCTGACAAATCCGCGGGAGTGATGCACGCAAGCTATACTTTATCATAACTTACGCACTCCTTCAGTTCTCTTTCAGAATAAGCAAGGTTGTATTGCTTTAAAACGTCGTCAGGCACGCCATTCCATTGATTGGGCACGTTGCCCACATAGCCAAGATCCTTTACGCCCATCTCCGAAGTAAAAAAGCCGGTAGCGACAAGCCCTCTCATTAAATTAAAAAAAGATACGCCCTGGGCAAGTTCAGGTTTGGCTCTTTTAGGATAAGCAATGTCCTCTACAATAGCTATGCGTTGCTCATCGCTTATGTCAGTAAATGATTTTTCGAAGCGTTTGAGTGATTGCATGTCCATCCATCGTAAGCCGCCACGTACAGGCACCTGCAGCTCCGGTTTATCTTTTACAATGAATTCGATAAAGTCTCCCACTTTTGCATCTGAAGCGCTTCCGCTTACATCATCTTTCGGGATAATGATATCTCCCAAAACAGCAATGGTGCTCATCTCAGCTGGTGTAAAAAAAGTTTGGTCTTTCAGTTTTTGGTTAAAGACTTTTTCTTCTGCCATCCGATCTTCCTGACCGGTTTCCTTTGCAACTTTTGGAGCAGCAGGGTTTTCTTTTTTATCCGTTTCCTTACACGCATCTAATAAAACGCCAGTGGATGCTGTGCCTATAAGTATCGCCTTGATGGATTTACGTCTGTCCATGATGATGGTTTCTTTATATTAAAAAGATGTTTAAATATTTTGCTTTTTCATTTGATCAACGATGTATTCTGATGCACGCATAGATAGCGCAAGAATAGTCCACGTAATATTTTTATCTGCCTGTGAAGTAAATTGCCCACCATCGACACAGAAGACATTTTTACAATCATGTGCCTGGCTCCAGCTATTCAGGGGAGCGCTTCGTGCATCGCTGCCCATACGCACAGTACCCGCTTCATGAATAATATTACCTGGTGCATGCAGCCCGTAATCATTTTCAGGCCCATCATCATCACCGTAAGTAATCGTAGCTTTCATATTGTGCATTATTTCCTTAAAAGTTTCTTTCATATGCTTCGCCTGCTTCACTTCATAATCACTATTCTTTGTGTTGAAGCGAAGTACCGGAATACCAAATTTATCCACTACCTGTGGATCGATTTCACAGTAATTGCTTGCAACCGCTACTGCCTCACCCCGGCCAGAGAAATGCACACCTGCCCCCCAGAAATGCCGGTAATCATCTTTTAAAGATTTTCCATAGCCACCAGGCTCCTGGGTTTTGCCATTTTTTTGGTAAGCTCCATTTACCTTTTCCATGCCAAAACCGAAGCCATATGAAGGCTGGCCCATGCCTCCGCCATATTCTATATGATATCCACGCGGGAAGTCAAGTTTTTTATTATCGAGCCACCAGGGTGAATAAATATGCATGCCACCCACCCCGTCTTCGTTGTATCGCTTCCGTCCATAGAGTTCCGGAAGTACACCGCCCATGCCTGCGCCCGTGGAGTCATGAAGGTATTTGCCTACCACACCACTCGAGTTGGCGAGACCGTTAGGATGGCGCGGTGATTTAGAATTTAATAACAGGCGGGCACTTTCGCAGGCACTGGCTGCAAGAATTACTACTTTCCCTTGCACCTGGTACTCCTGCATATCTTCTTTGTTTACATAAGATACACCGGTTGCGAGTCCCTCTTTATTAGTGAGCACTTCGCGTGCCATCGCGTTTGTAATTAAATCTACATTACCCGATTCCACAGCGGGCTTTACCAGCACTGACGAAGAAGAAAAATCTGCATACACCTTACAGCTCCGGCCGCATTGTGCGCAATAAAAACAAGCGCCCCTTTCTTTATTGATCTGCTTGGTAAGAATGGAGAGCCTGGATGGTATAACGGGAACGCCTATGCCAGTGGCACCTTTTTTTATAAAGAGTTCGTGAAGGCGCGGCTTAGGCGGCGGCAGAAAAATTCCGTCAGGATCATTAGGCAAACCTTCATTACTGCCGAACACGCCGATCAACTGATCGATCTTATCATAATAGGGTTTTACATCTTCGTAGCCGATAGGCCAGTCATCGCCGAGGCCGTCAATACTTTTCCTTTTAAAATCTTTGGGGCCAAATCGTAAAGAAATTCTTCCCCAATGATTGGTACGGCCACCCACCATCCGTGCACGCCACCATTCCCACTTCGTGCCTTCAGCATGCGTATACGGCTCCCCGTCTATTTCCCATCCCCAATAGCATCCATCAAAATCTCCAAAGGGTCTGAATTTTGTGCTGGCACCTCTCCTGGGAGATTCCCAGGGGTTTTTTAATTGTGATGAGTTTTTTGCCGGATCATAATCAGGACCTGCCTCAAGCAGGCAAACTTTTAATCCGGCTTTAGCCAGCACGTACGCTGACATTCCGCCGCCAGCACCTGAGCCAACTATAATTGCATCGTATTGCTTCGGTGTTTTTTTAATTTGTAACGGATCTCCCATTATGTTTATTTGTCCTGGTTAAAAAAATCATTTTATGTTTGGTAGGTAAGCCCGAATAAATATTAACCCACGAGCAGCAACCGCAAAGATGGTGTGATTTATTGTTTAGCAATATACAAATTCTTTGGAGCGACAATAAAATAAATCTTTCTGAATTTGTTGGTGCTTATTTAAATTTTACAAGAAACCAACGTCTTGCGACTTAATAATTTTAATAGGTTTTACCAGAAAAATTTCTTGCCGGAAATCGAATTTTTATTTGGAGTAGCTAATGGCTAACGCCAAGGTATTTTGGTTTAACAATTTTTGGTAGAATTCTTGGAGATAATCGCCAAATAATTTTAATGAAGAGAGTGAAACTTTTTGCCCTGGTATGTTCAACCGCGATAGTATTGTATAGCTGCCACAAAAAAAATTATCCTGCGAAAACACCTGAAACAAAAACAGAAACGATTCTCACTCCTGAAACCAGGGCAGATTCTGCGGTGGTGAAGAAGCCTGCTATTAAAAGAAAACCTAAGGTGCCGGTAGCAAAAGTGATCACCGTAAATGATAATGCCGCTCATAAAAGTGTTGACGGCAGACTTTATTATGACGTGTCCGGTAAAAGATATTGGAAAAATTATGTTGACGGCAAGTACTATCTCTTCAACAAATCCATGTATTCCGATCCTGC
>JBDSPQ010000224.1:0-6116 GCA_039930305.1 Ginsengibacter sp.
AGGCAATTTGGCAAATCCGGCTGCCGGTGCTCAAACCAATTATTGTTTAATTGCAAAGCCTAAAAGCGCCACGCCAGCGCAATACGTGTTAAACACTTCCACTTCAGGAAATGGTTCGCTTATGAAAGCACCTGATTTACCGTCTTACGCTGCAGGTGCTTTGGTAACCCTTACGGCGGTTCCCGGCGCCAATCAGCGTTTCAGTGGATGGACCGGAGCTATCACTGGTATTGTCAATCCTGTAACTGTAATAATGGATGGAAACAAAACAATTCAGGCGGCCTTCGAACCCGTTCCTGCCGATTACACACTCGCCGTAAATATCACCGGAGATGGCGCAGTATCTAAAAATCCTGACCAACTTTCTTATGTAAGCGGCACCAGTGTAACGTTAACGGCTACCCCGGCAGCTGGCCAGCAATTTTCGGGATGGAGTGGTGATTTAACCGGAGTATCAAATCCGGTATCTGTACTAATTGATGGAAATAAAACGATCCAGGCATTATTTCAACCGGTGATATCCAACTATAGTCTCAGTGTAAATATTTCAGGAAGTGGTCTTGTTATGAAAAATCCTGATCAACCTTCTTATACCAGCGGAACTACAGTTACTCTTACAGCATATCCCAATGCCGGGCAGCTATTTTCAGGATGGAGTGGAGACGCATCAGGATCGGCAAATCCAATAAGTATCATCCTAAATTCTAATAAAAATATCACTGCAGCCTTTCAACTATTGCCCCCTCTTATTTCAGGTATAAGCAGCAAAACAGGCCGAACCTATACCGCTAGTATTTTAAAAACCGGTGCCCAGGTTTATACTGATAGAAATTACCAGGCTGCCACGCTGCCGGCTTTTTTAAACAATGCACCATTTATTGAATCACCTAATGATGATAGAAATAATTCTTCTAAAAGTGTGTTTTCGTTCGATCTCGGACAACAGACTACAGTCTATGTTGCTTATGATTCAAAAGCCGGCACTTTACCTTCCTGGTTAAAAGGCTGGCAATTGGTGCAGGGGCAACAAATTTTATTGAATGACCCCAGTTCAAGTAAGTTGAATTTGTACCAGGCAGTTTTTTCGCCGGGCAAGCTAACATTTGGGGGCAACTTGGCTAAGCCTGCCAAAGGCGCCCAGGTGAATTATTTTGTAATTATTGCGGACCCTTCAATACAAAATACATCAACCACTCTCACTGCAACACGGAATACGCTTTTTGCCAATGAAATCGCTAACGGTGTGGAGAGACTTGACTTAAAAGCTCCCTTTTTGAAAATATACCCAAATCCTGTAGTAAATGGAACACTGAACATTATAGCAAATGAATACCTGCCCAATGAAAACGTTTCACTAAAATTATTTGATATAACCGGGAAACTTATTTTCGTTGAGTTTGTACGGGCAGATTTTTATGGGAGCATTAGGAAAACTTTGGTACTAAAGCGATTGGTTAAAGGCATGTTTATTTTGCAATTAGCCGGTGAATCAGCAATTGTGCGCAAAAAATTTTTATTCGAATAATTGAATTGATTCAAATCAGTTATCAAAAATAAATGCCAGTTTTTTTATACCCGGTATTTATAAAGGTTGTTTATTTTAGACAGCCTAAATTTTTATTGTTTTCCATCGCCCCTGCCGGAATAAAATCATGGTTGTTATGGTAATACAAGTCTCCGTGACCACTATTGCTATAAAAACGCCCTTTGGTCCCCAGTGCAAAACAACAGCCGCAAAATATGCTACCGGTATCTGGAAAATCCAAAACCAAAATAGATTAACCCAGGTCGGGGTACGGCTGTCACCGGCGCCATTGAAGGCGTTCATCATCACCATACCAATTCCATAAAAGATATAGCCAAGGCTAACAATCCGCAGCGCCAGCACCGCAACGTCTGTTACGGTCGGCTCCTTAGTAATGATGCCCACAAGAAAATCAGCTCCAAACAAAAACAAAGCAGAAACAAAAGCCATAAAAATGGCATTGTACTTTGCCGTTTTCCATACCGAATCTTCAGCACGCTGAGGAAGACCGGCGCCAAGGTTTTGGCCAACGAGTGTTGCGGCGGCATTGCTGAGGCCAAAGGCAGGTAAAATAAAAAATACGATCCACCTTATGGCGATTGTGTAACCGGCAACTGCGTCACTTCCAAAATCAGTCATGATCCGGGCCATGGCAATCCAGCTCGCAGACCCGATAAGAAATTGCAGAGATGCGGTGGAAGCAACATTCAGCAGGTTTTTTACAATAACTTTTTCGGGCTTGAAATGATGAAGCAGTATTCGCACGATACCACTTCCTCTTAGCAGGTGATACAGTTGATAAACCACACCTATGCTCCTGCCCGTAGTTGTGGCGATAGCCGCACCTTTTAATCCAAAAAAATGAATAAGCAGAGGGCATAAAATTATATTGCAGATATTAGCCAGCCACAGGCTTCGCATAGCGATGGATGCATTACCGGCCCCCCTGAAAATACCATTTAGCAAAAAAAGCATCAGGATCACGACATTGCCTGTGAGCATGATGCGGGTAAAGATATAACCCTCCTGCACGATAGCAGGTGTAGCGCCCATCAGCCTCAAAATAGTTCTGGGCATAAAAATACCAGCAAGACTGATCAGGATCGAAAGAATTAAGGCAAGTAAGACAGCCTGTGCGCCTGCTCTCGCAGCTCCTTCCGGATTTTTTTCTCCAATCCTCCTGGCAACTAAAGCTGTTGCAGCCATGCTTAGCCCGAAGGCCAGGGAATATACAATTGCAAGTACTGACTCCGTTAAACCAACGGTAGCTGTAGCAATGGATCCCAGTTTTCCTACAAAGAAAATATCGACTACTGCAAAAACACTTTCCATGCACATCTCGAGAATCATAGGAATTGCTAGCAGGAATATGGCACGCCGAATACTGCCCGTAGTGAAATCTTGTTCTTTGGTGGACAATGCCTCTTTTATGAAATTGAAAATTCGCCGGATACTCATATCGCCCGAATAAGACGTCATCATTATTGATAAAAATTAAAATGAAAGAATACAGCACTGTCGATTGCTGCAATTAGCGGGAGTAAATAGCCTGGATAGAATTACAGGCCCGGCTTAAATGTTCATAAACTTATTTTCAGCGTCGAAAATAAAATTTTTTTTATTCTGAAAAAATAAATAATTATCTCAGCGATCTAAAAAAGGCGGAAAACACTTGCGTAGCCGAACGGTGTCATTTATTTTTGAAAATCGATTGGCCAGGTAAAAATGTTTACCGAGAAGAGATATATTTCAAGGCAGTAGCCGATCCTACGCGCGGGGAATAATTAATTTTGTTGCAAAAAAATCAGGCAAGCGCAAGGCGCTGGCTGAGAACTTTCATATGAGCCGCCTGCTGTTTCGAAGTATATTTAAATTCTTTTAGAGTGGGGTCTTCTTATCATTAAACAAAAAGGACGTGAAGATATTGCGGAGACAAATTGCAATCATTCGGGAAGTTTCCGAATCAATTGAGCAGTACCGGATTTTCTGAGCCAAAAATTAGATGCACTTAAAAAAAATTTCAAACAGTAATTCACTCCCAGGTATAAATTTTCGTCGAAAACCGTTTCTAAAAAATGAAGAAAATATACAGAAATGAAACACGACCCTTTCGTAATTGAACGAACATATAGTGCTCCTGTTGCAAAAGTGTGGGAAGCAATTACCAATAAAAACCAAATGAAGATCTGGTATTTTGACATTGATGCCTTTAAGCCAGAGGTAGGTTTTAAATTTAGTTTTGAAGGAAAAAGTGACGATAAAACTTACGTGCATTTGTGCAAAATAACTGATGTGATTCGTGATAAAAGACTCACGTACAGCTGGTGCTATAAGGGCTATCAGGGGATTTCATTTGTAACTTTTGAATTGTTTCCTGCAGAAAATGGAACAAGACTAAAACTAACGCACGAAGGATTAGAGAGTTTTCCTGCACAGAAAGATTTCGCAAAAGAAAGTTTTGCAATGGGCTGGAATCATATTATAGGAAAATCGTTAAGGGAATTTGTAGAGAAATAAGGAATGGTTCTATAACACGAAAACCACATTTAAAGATATCGCAAGGGGTTGCGCCGGGAATTCTGAATATAATTTTTAATATTTAGCCAGAAGGCAAAAAACAAATACACTATTACAGGAGAGCCAAGGGTAAGAAATGAGATGTAAATAAAATATTTCCTGATTATAGAAGTCGCAATGCCCATCTTTTCGCCAATCAGCGTGCACACCCCAAAGACCTGCCATTCTATAAAATGCTTTAATTTATGCATTCTCAAAGCTAATTAATATTTGCAAAAGAGTCTGCGCAAAATTATCTGTCAACGATATGTTGTTAGTATCCTATTTATCTTGACTTGATTTTAAGTAAATTTGTCCACATCCGGCCGCGCATATTTCATTTGAAATCTCGTTTCCCGGCACGCACCAATTATTAAAGAATAAAAAATAAAAACGTATGGTATTTGATCTTGAAATGATAAAAAAATTTTATCAGGGGTATACAGAAAAAGTTGACGCCGCCCGTAAAGTAGCTAATCGTCCGCTCACCTTAACTGAAAAGATTTTATATACCCACCTCTGGCAAGGGAATACTGACCAGGCTTATGAAAGCGGAAAGAGTTATGTAGATTTTGCTCCAGACAGGGTCGCCATGCAGGATGCTACAGCGCAAATGGCATTGCTACAATTCATGCAATCAGGGAGAACAAAGGTGGCGGTACCCTCAACAGTGCATTGCGATCACCTGATACAGGCAGAAGTGGGCGCTGTGCCAGATTTGTCAAGAGCGAAAACGGAAAATAAGGAGGTATATGATTTCCTGTCATCCGTGTCCAATAAATATGGTATTGGTTTTTGGAAACCTGGTGCAGGTATTATTCACCAGGTAGTTTTAGAGAACTATGCGTTTCCGGGAGGAATGATGATTGGCACGGACTCGCACACCGTTAATGCAGGCGGGCTGGGAATGGTGGCGATAGGTGTAGGTGGTGCTGATGCCTGCGATGTAATGGCTGGCTTGCCCTGGGAGTTAAAGTTTCCAAAACTTATCGGCGTGAAACTCACGGGGAAATTAAGCGGATGGACTGCCTCTAAAGACATCATTCTAAAAGTGGCAGGCATCCTTACCGTTAAGGGTGGCACGGGCGCAATTCTTGAATATTTTGGCGACGGTGCACGCTCTCTTTCCTGCACCGGAAAAGGAACCATATGTAACATGGGCGCAGAGATCGGCGCTACTACTTCTATTTTTGGTTATGATGAAAAAATGGCTGAATATCTGAGGGGAACCGGCAGGGAAGAAGTGGCTACAGAGGCAGATAAGTTGGGCAAAGCATTAACAGGAGATAAGGAAGTGTATGCAGATCCGGAAAAATATTTTGACCAGGTAATCGAAATTAATTTATCTGAGCTCGAGCCTCATATCAACGGGCCCTTTACGCCCGATCTGGCCTGGCCCATCTCTAAATTTGCCGATGCTGTAAAAGTAAATGGCTGGCCTGATGAATTGGAGGTGGGACTGATTGGTTCGTGCACCAATTCTTCTTATGAGGATATTACGCGTGCTGCATCAGTAGCTGAACAGGCCACCAGTCATGGACTGACAGCGAAGTCGGAATTTACTATTACGCCCGGCTCTGAGCAGGTACGCTATACCGTTGAACGTGATGGCTATCTCGGTATATTTGAGAAAATGGGTGGTGTAGTATTAGCTAATGCTTGTGGACCTTGTATAGGTCAGTGGGCGCGGCATTCCTCTGACCCTGACAGGAAGAACTCTATCGTGACATCGTATAACAGGAACTTCGCTAAACGAAATGATGGCAATCCAAATACCCATGCTTTCGTTGCATCACCTGAGTTAACTACAGCGTTAGCCATAGCCGGGTCACTTTCGTTTAATCCCCTTACAGATTACCTCACTAATGACAAAGGTGAAAAAATAAAGTTACAGGAGCCGGAAGGGATCGAAATGCCACTGAAAGGATTTGCTGTGGAAGATGCAGGCTTTCAGGCGCCAGCCGTTGACGGAAGTGATATCGATGTTATTGTATCTCCAGAATCCGACAGACTGCAAATATTGGAACCTTTTCCG
>JBDSPQ010000225.1:0-4134 GCA_039930305.1 Ginsengibacter sp.
CGGTTCATGCCTTCGCGGCATTCCAGGTGTATAAAACTGAAATGAAAATTTATGGCAAAAATGATTTGAATTTTTTGAACCGGGTATTTGAAAAGCTGATTATCAATTTTACCTGGTGGATCAACCGAAAAGATGCAGATGGCAATAGTATTTTTGAGGGCGGCTTTCTTGGTCTTGACAATATCGGTTTATTCAATCGCAGCATGGTACTCCCGGGGAATATGCTTCTCGAACAGGCCGACGGCACCAGCTGGATGGGCATGTACGCACTTAACATGATGGACATTGCCCTGGAACTCGCAAAATTTGACCACAGCTTCCAGGATATGGGTACGAAGTTTTATGAACATTTTGTAATCATCGCGGAAGCCCTTAATGAACTCGGTTTATGGAACGAAGAAGATAAATTTTTCTACGATGTGCTCTCTGTGGCCAATTCTGATGCGTTTCCGCTTAGGGTACGTACGGTCGTAGGTTTGACGCCCCTCTTTGCAGTCTCAATTATAGAAAAAGCAATCTTTCAAAAACTCACAGATTTCGCCAAAAGAGTGGACTGGTTCCAAGCCTACCGCCTGGAAAACAATCTTTATTTGCCCAGCCAGGAAACGGGCGATAATGAATGTCTGCTGCTTTCTCTAGTGCATAAAGAACGACTCACTTACCTCCTGGATAAATTGCTCGATGAGTCAGAATTCTTATCAGAAGGAGGTGTAAGAAGCTTATCGAAAATCTACAAGGAAAATCCATATACGCTGGAGACGAACGGAATGAAATACTCCATTCAATACGATCCGGGCGACTCCACTTCTAATATGTTTGGTGGCAATTCCAACTGGCGGGGTCCGGTGTGGATGCCTATCAATTTTTTATTCATCCACGCAATAAAAATGTTTGGCAGCTTTTATCACGATGAGATGAAAGTTGAATGCCCAAAGGGCTCGGGTAATTTCATGAACCTTACAGCCGTAGGTAGTGAGCTTGAGCGCCGGATGATCCATATTTTTGAAATTGATGATAACAATGAGCGACTTGTAAACGGCCGGTATAATTGGTTTTACAGTAGGGAGGAAAACAGGAATCTTATTTTATTCCACGAATATTTCCATGGCGACACGTTACAGGGATTGGGTGCCAGTCACCAGACTGGGTGGACGGCGCTCGTCGCAAGCCTTCTTTACGATTATAAAGTGAAAGAATAGCGCCCACTCTTTAAATTTTGATTGTGGGCGCTGCAATGACGTGAATTTCTATACCGGTGGCCACCCAATAGCTTCCGAATGAAATGGGCCAAACTGTAACTTTGCATACCGTTTTGAATTTTTTATTTTATTTTACCTGCAAAGAATCTGACTCACGAGCTATAATTAATTGATGGGACAAAATCATTCACATTCACACGCTCATCATGCACCTGCAATACCTCCCCGCGGTAACGCTACTCCGTTTATCATAGGAATTGTACTGAATATTGCTTTTGTGATCATCGAAGTCATTGCCGGGTTGATGAATCATTCCATTTCGTTGCTAACCGATGCCGGGCATAACCTGAGCGATGTCGCCAGTTTGGTATTATCGCTGGTGGCCTTAAAACTTTCTGCAAAAAAATCAACCAATACTTTTACGTATGGTTTTAAGAAAACAACGGTGCTGGCAGCCTTTCTGAATGCGGTCATGCTGCTAATAGCCGTTGGTATACTTGGCTTTGAATCTATTCGGCGGCTTATCAATCCGGCACAGGTGGAAGGAAATGTGATCGCCTGGGTAGCGGGTGCGGGTATTGTTGTGAATGCAATAACAGCAATGTTATTTTTCAGAAATCGCAAGTCGGATCTTAATGTGAAAAGTGCATACCTGCATATGCTGAGCGACACACTTGTTTCAGTGGGGGTTGTGGCTGGCGGTATTCTTATCAGCTTCACCGGGTGGAATTGGGTAGATCCCGTGATCGGGCTAGTGATAATGATTATAATATTAGTTAGCACGTGGTCATTGCTTACCGATAGCTTTCGCTTGTCAGTCGATGCCGTGCCGGCAGATATAGATGTGAATGAAATCAGGAAAGTGATCGCCGCGCAACCCAATATTATTGATGCGCACCACATCCACATCTGGGCTATGAGTACCACGGAAAATGCGCTGACTGCCCATATTTCCGTGAGTGAAGAAATTGGTTTTAATGAAAAAATGAAACTGGTGCAGAATTTGAAACATGAATTATTGCATAATAATATCCATCATAGTACCATAGAAATTGAAAATGAACTATCTGAATGCCAGCATAAGCTTTGTTAGTTAAAATAACTGCTGGATTAATTATTATAAATGTTATTCACTTTAAAGATTTACATATGGAAAACAAATTAGATAATCATACTATTGTAGAGTTTGCAGAACAGCAGCTTGCAGAGCATATTGCGGAATTAAAAACACAATATGAAGGCAGGGAAATGCCTTCCAATGATGAAAAGAAAGAAGCGTTTGAGAAACATTGCAAAATGTTCAGGGCGGAACTTGAAGAAAAATTTAAAGAGCTTGGCTATGAGGAAAAAGGCCAGGATATCATCAAAGAATATATTGAGAAATACAATAAGGCACTTCCTTCAAAATAATGCGTGCATTACTTACCATAAAAAATGTATGCTGGAGAATCTTCAAAGTATTGTTTGTAAGAAAAAAAGATTGCTGCAATCATTGATTCTACACTAATGCTTTGCCTGTACGAAAGCAGGTGCCTTTGAAATGGGCGACCGTCTCATTTCGTTGATTGGTGATGGTAATCAGGTATAATCCTGTACTGCGACCGTTATGTATTTCCTTGGCTTCAGCCGTCAGGGTATCGCCCGGCATTGTTGGTTTGGTAAAGTTTATAGAAGTATCAAGGGCCATAGAAAGATTGTTCCGGTTGTTGCAGGCAAATGCAAACGCGCTGTCGCCCAGAGAAAAGGTAATGCCACCGTGAATTACGCCAAAGCCATTGATCATTTCCGGCCTCAGCGTCATCTTTAATTTACTGTAACCTTCTTTTATTTCAACAATTTCGATACCCAGCCATTTGCTGAACAGGTCGTGTTGCATCATGTGTTCTCCGACTTTCGCGGCTAGTTCATTGCTGGTCATATCAATTATTTATTCACCTTTAAAAATTGGATTTCTTTTTTCTAAAAATGCTAATACGCCTTCCCTGAAGTCAGCTGTGGCAGCAGCTTGTTGCTGGAGCACATCTTCCATATGAAGCTGGTCTTCCAAAGTTTGCGTCATTGACTGATTCAAAGCCATCTTCGTGTATGCCAGCGCTTTAGTAGGTAAGTTTGAAAGTGTATTCGCAATTTTACAGGATTCCTCATGAAAGCTTTCCTCACTAAAATATTGATAGATCATACCAATGCGCCAGGCATCTTCTGCCGAAATTTTATCACCAAGCATCATGAAGGCGCTGGCTTTTTGAAAGCCAATTAATCTCGGTAAAAAAAACGTTCCCCCGCTGTCAGGAATTAATCCGATTTTACTAAACGCCTGAATAAAGGAGGCTTTTTTAGAAGCAATAACAACATCGCAGCATAAAGCAATGTTTGCACCGGCTCCTGCTGCCACACCATTTACTGCTGCCACCACCGGTTTATTCAGCTTTCTTATTCTGCTAATAATGGGGTTAAAATGTTCAGCTAAAATCTTATCCATTCCCGGCCCATCCGGATCAGTAACTTCAGCAAGGTCCTGGCCCGCGGAAAAAGCTTTGCCGGCGCCGGTTAAGTACACACACCTGATTGCGGGATCGCTTTCACATTCATCCAGCTTTTGTTGCAGCAGCAATGCCATTTCACGATTGAAGGCATTAAATTTTTCCGGCCTGTTGAGGGTAATGAAGGCGATAGAGTTGTCAACTGCAAACAAGATGGACGTCATGTGTTATTCTTATGGATTAAAGAGTACAGTAATAATATTTTTTACCTGCAAAATTTTTCTGTCGCCGGTAATTAACGGGATCTTTAAATGATGGGCTGTGGCTGCAATTATAGCGTCGGGTGTCTTGAGATTGTATTGAATTTTATATCCAATGGCGAGTTCTTTTACATCTTCATTAAGACTAATCTTATTAAATCGATCTAATACTTTTTGAAATTTATTTTTTTGAAG
>JBDSPQ010000226.1:0-2519 GCA_039930305.1 Ginsengibacter sp.
GAGGTCTTAAAAGCCGTCTACAAACAACAAATAGATAGCGGAAAAATAGAAATTTAAAGTTTTAGTTACAATAATATTATACCGGATAGCATAGGTTTATTAACTTTATGTTACCGGTTTTTTTATGCTTATAACTGAAATGTACTCCATAAAGAATTTTCTTGACTACCTCACCTATCAGAAGCGATACTCCAGGCATACTATTATTTCTTACGAAAACGACTTAAGGGCTTTTTTTGACTACATCACCATTCAGTTTGACGGGCCTGCAATTGATGAGATCTCCTCATCAATCGTTCGTTCCTGGCTTGCGTCTTTAAAGGAACAAGCTATTTCATCGAAAACGATCAACCGAAAAATATCGTCGCTTAAGTCATATTTCAAATACGAGTTGCGGCTGGGTCGTATTGCTTCAACGCCAATGACCGTCATCAGTTCTTTAAAGGTCAACAAGCGGTTACCTTCCTTTATTGCACAAAAGGATATACAATTACTCTTGAGGGAAGTTGAATTCCCAGGAACCTGGATGGGGATGACGGACCATTTATTATTACAAATATTTTACAATACGGGCGTCAGGCTTTCAGAACTCATTAATCTTAAGGAATCGCAGGTAGATACGGGGAATAATTCCCTGAAAGTGCTGGGCAAAGGTGGTAAGGAACGCATAGTTCCTTTGCACAACCATCTGCTCGGTTTAATCAATAATTATATTCGGGAGAAGGCCCGAAACAATAATACCCATGGAAGTGAGTTTTTACTTGTAAATGATAAAGGGACGAAACTATACCCTAAATATGCTTATCGCGTTGTGAGAAAATATTTAGGCACAGTATCCACCAACGAAAGAAAGAGCCCGCATATACTGAGGCACAGCTTTGCCACGCATCTCACGAATAACGGCGCCGACATCAATGCGGTCAAAGAATTGTTGGGTCATTCGAGCCTTGCTTCCACGCAGGTTTATACCCATAATTCAATAGACAGGTTGAAGGATATTTATAAATTATCGCATCCAAAATCATGATCCAAAAGCAAAATATATTTTTCACAAAGAGCGAGGTTTATGATTTTATCACCATACTCAAAAAAACTTTAAATTCTTTTATGACTTGGATACCAAATTTTTTTCTGGTAATTCATATTATTCACCCTAAAATCAATGACTATTATGGACGTAAACATTCAGACACTGCATTTTGAAGCAGATTCAAAATTGGTAGCGTACGTAGAAAAAAAAGTGACTAAACTTAGCCAATTCCACGAACGCATTACAAAGGTTGAAATATTTCTAAAACTGGATAATGTAGTTCACAACATTAAAGATAAAATTGCCGAAATTAAAGTGCATGTACCGAGACACGACTTTTTTGTAAAGCATTCTTCCAAATCATTTGAGGAAAGTTTTGATACAGCACTGGATTCAGTGATAACCCAAATAAAAAGGAAAAAAGAAAAGATGGCTGCCTGAACATGGCGGCATCACTTAAGATACCTGGTAGAATCCCCCGTCAAAACGGGGGATTTTTTTAATACTCCTTCAAAAATAATTCACTCTAAGAGTATGATTCCAATACATAAAATCCTCCGGGTTTTCTCTAATAAATATTCTTTTTCAAAATTTTTGCATTAAACATTTTCCATTACCTTTGCCTTCCCAAAAAATGACCTGTTTGTTATTATTTGCGGGAAGTTCATTGCAGAGAGGTGTTTAGCAAAATGCCAGTGTAGCTCAGTTGGCCAGAGCAGCTGATTTGTAATCAGCTGGTCGGGGGTTCGAATCCCTCCACTGGCTCTTGTTTTTACACATTTCAATTTAGGAAAAGTTTATTTTCATACCTTTTTCGTAATTACCGGGCAGTTACCAGAGTGGCCAAATGGAGCGGACTGTAAATCCGCTGTCTTCGACTTCGGTGGTTCGAATCCACCACTGCCCACAGGGAATAAAGGTCTGGCAACTTAAAATGGCCGATCTTTATTAAAAGTTCTTTAAAGAAAAAGTAAAAATTTCAATTCCCGGAATTGAGTATTTCAAAATTTCACATTTACAAGCGGAAGTAGCTCAATTGGTAGAGCGATAGCCTTCCAAGCTATAGGTCGCGAGTTCGAGGCTCGTCTTCCGCTCAGGATTGGTCAATAAGGCATTGCGTCAAAGGGTCATTGATATCACCTATTGACTTAATGACCGCTGACTATAATGACTTTTAAAAGCTGTTGTAGCTCAGGGGTAGAGCACTTCCTTGGTAAGGAAGAGGTCGTGAGTTCAATTCTCATCAACAGCTCATTCGAAAGTTGGTAATGTCAGTATGAAGATAGAAAAGTGGAATCTCTTTCATCGATGATATCTTATTACTGAAGACAATTCAAAATTTTAAAATCAAATATTAAAAACAAATAAAATGGCAAAAGAGAATTTTAAAAGGGATAAACCCCACGTTAACGTAGGTACTATAGGTCACGTGGATCATGGTAAAACCACGTTAACAGCCGCTATAACCGATATTTTGTCTAAAAAAGGT
>JBDSPQ010000227.1:0-8016 GCA_039930305.1 Ginsengibacter sp.
AAAAGTGATCCAGCATTTTCTGTATGGGATTTTCGATGCTGATTTGCGGGCGAGGTTTGATGCGAAATTTGTGACTACAGATGCCGAAATTTTAAACGCTGTATATACCCAACCGTTACCAAATCGCTACCTTGCTTCGTTCGCTATTTTCCTTGCTGAAAATCGAGGACACTATATGATTGAAAATATTATTGAAGATGGCCTGAACGATTTTTTTACAACGCACATTATAAAGTATAAAGAAAGCTTCAAGATGCCCGTGCATTTTACCGGAAGTATTGCATGGGGATTTAAGGATATTGTTACAAAATTATGTGACCGATATGGGATTAAAGCCGGCGTGATATTAAAGAATCCAATGCATGGCCTTGTAAGACACCATAGTGAATAGGGCTTTCCGAACTACTCCATCAATTGCTCCACATGCGCCAGCCTTCCATCTTTGGTAATTCCTTCAATAATTACGCGAAAACCTTTGGTAACGTCAGTGTTATAAAAAGTAAGCACACTTTTATTCTGGCCCGGACTTAAGAGCACATTTGGATTCCAGTACAGCGTAGTCCGCAAGTCTTGTTTATCATCGTCCGGCGAAATAGTTCCGTAGTTAGGTGAATAAAATTCCCTTATAGGATTATAACCCGTAATGGTACTATTTGGAAGACCTTTGCCGGGTTCTGGTTTTACGTCGTCACCACGACGGGTGTATATCGCAATCGCACCACTCGCGCCGCCGCCGCCTGCACCTCCCATAAATGGCGGGCGCATTACCTTTATAAAAGCCACGTCAGTCAAGGGTATATTTGAAACCATTGAAGCATCTGCGGGCAATTCGTCTATATAAAGCTGTGGTGCTCCGCCCCTCCATTGCAGGGATGGAGGATTGCTTGATGAATTAATTTGTAACCCTGCCACCTGGCCCTGCAGATAATTAAAAATATTAAATGAGCCAACTGCTCTGGGATCATTAATGAGGTCAAACTGGTATCCATCGCCTCCCCGGAATAGGCCGGAGGCATACTTTTCTTCCAGTACTTCTTTCGGAGATTTGGTTGATAACTTTATGGTCACCGCCTCTAATACCTTACCCTCGTACTTTTTTGCCAGTTCCGCGAGTTCATTAGCTAATTGCAATTGCCGTGCATTTCCAGCGGTATCAAAAAACCGGTTGTAATAATTTCCGGTTGCACTTATGTTGCCACTGAGAGGCGGCAAACGGGTCTCTAAAAATTTCACAGATAGCGCTCCGGCTGAGTTTGCGTTTGCCAGTTGATAATAAACATTTGCCGTATCAAACACAAGGTAGGAAGGGTCGTTAAATGAGCCGCTTGGCTCTATCGGTGCAACTATCATTTTCTTGCCATCAACTTTGTTCGTTACAAATAAAAAAATATTCTGCGCCTCTCTCAATTGAGAAGGTAACGCCCCATATATTTTACCGGAAAGTGTGATATAGGAGGTGTCTTTGGGGTACTTTATTTCAGGTAATTTACCCTGTGCCAGATCACCCCAGTTGAAACGGCGCCATCCATTGGTTAGCATAACCAGATCAAGCGCTTCCGATACGCTGTCACCGGTGTTGCTAAAATACCAGGACGGCTGGTATACACGGCCCCGCAATTCTCCTGATAATAGCAAATGTGATATAATATTGTCGCTGCTGTCAGTACCTATTTCCAAATCCGTCACAGAAATTGATAGATTAGCGGCTATATCATCCGGTACACTGATCTGGATTTCATTCCTGGCTCTTTTGTTTAAGCCCCAATGTTGCACCTCCATTTCCGGTGTGAAGAGGTATTCTTTATTATCAATGTAGGTAATTCTTTCTGCAAGTGGGTTGAAGTTGTCATCAAGTACCGTTATGGTAAGGATCCCAGTTGGAAGATCTTTTATAGGGACTACCCCCTTTGCCTCGCCGGCGGAAAAGTCTTTCAAGACTTTAAATACAGGGTGTTGGTACATGGTCCCTATAATATTTATTTTAGACACTGACGAACTTTTTTGAGAACTCATCACCTGGAAAGAGCGTGTACTATCAGTTTGTAGAACATGTAGTACTACACCTGATGGTTTCACTAAGGGTAGGTCAGTAGTAAATTGTTTCCCTTTTTCGTCTTTCCATTTGGCAGTAAACATATCGGTTTCAGAAGGACTAACAGTGATATATCCCATTCCGTCGTGCACGATGCTAAGATTATCGACCTGTTTGCCGGACTTATTAAAAACTCCCCCTTGCACCTTTACCGGTCGCCCATATTGATCACTTGCTTTGAAGGCAACTTTATTTTTTAAGTTGGCAACGAGTTCACCACTCTCAGGAAAAAATTCTATACGAGGCACAACAGGTACTATATTCCTGGAAGCAATATTGGACTTTGAAAGAATTCTGATGTCACTGTTGTAAAGAAATGCCGAATCGAAGTTGAGCATCCACTTCGTATAAGCTTTTATATGAAGAAATTTGCCGGTGTAGTCAGCTGGAATATCAAGCTGACCGGCAGAGGTTCCGTCAACGATAGGACCAACGCTATGTAATAATAATTTGCCTGACTCATCTGTCCAGTCAATATAGATATTTTTACTTTCGGTTGCAGGATAAATCCCCTGCATCACATAGGCTTTAAACCAGATTGTTTCGCCCGGTGCATAAGTTGATTTATCATTATGCAGGTAGATCCTCTCCTGGCCATAAGTAGTTCCATATTTTTCAATAATTGCATCAATTTGCTGTGCTCGAACTGTAGTAAGAAAAGAAAAGGCAAGGCAAGTTAACAGGAAGAAATATCTCATCGGAATCGTTAGGTATTCATTTTTTATAAAAATAAAACTTTCAGACGATACGACTTTTGCAAATAATCATTGGGAGGCGACAAATGGTACCAGTCTGTCTCATTTAACTTATCATTTCGATTTGAAAAGGCCAGGATGAAAGAATTGAACGGTGCCTTGAAATTATAATCCGGGCCTTAAATATTCGTTTAATGGAAAGAAATTTATTTTATTAGTTTTATGTTTTTATAAACAAACAAAGAAACCATGGCAAGGGCAATCAGAAAAACTGAAATTGCAAGTAAGCTTAGAACTTTAACGGAACAATTAGAAGAGTACAAAGCCGAGCTTAAAACAGTACATCCTACTTTTAAAATATCAAAAAAAGGAAAGCGACTTGATAATATAAACGCTACCATCACTAAGTTAGAAAGAGAAATACAAGAGTTAAAAAAAAGATAGGCACCACTTTTTTCATCGCTTGCTGCGATTTTCCTGAATTTAATTTTAGCAAACCTTCCTAATACTTTCCAACATTTTTTTGACTTTATCTTTTGGTACAAAAGGCATCTTTGTAAATCTGGTTCATGCAAAAGTTTCACGAAACCTTTGCTGCAGATGTCAATTTGCAAGCATAGCAAAATTTGGGGGGGCATTTAATCACCTTGCGATAGTTTTGCCTAAAATCAAAAAATATAACAGGCATGTCATTCGTAAAAATTACGGAACAATCATCGAATCACCGACACATAGAAAAGATGAGTGTGTTGCAGGTGCTATCAGCCATCAACGAGGAAGATAAACTGGTTGCAGATGCTGTAGCTAAATCCTTAATACAAATTGAAAAACTAGTGGAAGCTGCCGCAGATAAAATGCTGGCAGGTGGGAGGCTGTTTTACATTGGGGCTGGCACCAGTGGCCGACTGGGCATCTTAGATGCGAGTGAATGTCCGCCGACATTTGGTGTATCAAAAGATTTGGTATCAGGAATAATTGCCGGTGGAAAAAAAGCTATTACCAATGCAGTAGAATTTGCAGAAGATGACGATAAGCAGGGTTGGAAAGATTTAAAAGATCATCAGATCTCAAAAAAGGATTTTGTTGTGGGAATTGCTTCCAGCGGCACCACTCCTTACGTAATCGGTGCCCTGAAAAATTGTCGGAAAAAAGGTATCAGTACAGGAAGTATTTCATGTAACCCGGATTCGCCGCTTAGTTCGGCAGCTAGTTTCCCCATCGAAGTAGTTGTTGGCCCGGAATTCATTACAGGGAGTACCCGCATGAAAAGTGGCACTGCACAGAAAATGATTTTGAATATGATCTCTACTACGCTGATGGTTCAGCTTGGCAGGGTGGAAGATAACAAAATGGTGCACATGCAACTTAGCAATGAAAAGCTTGTTAAACGAGGTATAGAAATGCTAATAGAAAAAACCGGCATTATTGATGTAAAAAAGGCCACGTCTTTACTTGCAAAATACGGAAGCGTAAAAAAAGCTGTTGAAAAATACAACCAGGTGTTGTGAATTATCAGGAATAATAGTAGATTTATAATGCAATAAATTATAACCAAAAATCACTACTATGAAACTAAAACTACTTCTGTCATTTTTCCTGTTTTCTTGTTTAGTTACTGCAAAAGGCCAGGATACGCGTGCCTTTGCTATCACCGGGCAGACCGCTAAGAATTTTAACTGGACCGACATTCGGGTTATTGACCTGCAGACGGGCAACGTTAGCCAAACCTTATTTGAAAATGGAAAAACAAAATTTAATTTTCAGGATGCTGTAAGCCGGCAAATAGTTCGGAATTTTATTCAGCCTGTTGGCAATGTGCAAGCAAATACAATCCAGTCGGGCGAGATTTCTCCCACTATGCTTATGAGTGCGGCAACCGCCTATGATAAAAGACACGAGAAACTTTTCTTTGCTTCCATGCGTACCAACAGGTTGGTTTGGCTTGACACGAAGCAAATGAACGGCATTTCGTCATTCTACACGATAGATCAGCCACTCATCGATAATCCGGATATTAACAATGAAGCCCTCAATATTACCCGGATGGCAATAGGCGCAGATGGGAATGGATATGCATTAACTAACGACGGTACCCATCTTATCAGGTTTTTGACAGGGAAAAAAATTATCATCAGTGATCTTGGAAGTTTGCAAGACGCACCTGGTAATAATGGAATTTCAATCCACAACCAGTGCAGCAGTTGGGGAGGAGATATGGTAGCGGATGCTTTCGGAAAACTATATCTTTTTACAGCCACAAAGAATGTATTTGTGATCGATCCGAATACCAGGGTTGCATCTTACAAAGGTGCCATCGTGAATCTCACACCAACCTTTACACTAAACGGAGCCGCTGTGATAGATGATAATAATGTACTTATCAGCAGCGCGAATACATTCGAAGGTTTTTATAAGATAAATATTGATGATCTTACTTCAAAAAAAGTAGTGACTGATGGGCAAATATTCAATGCTTCTGATCTTGCCAGTTGCAACCTGCTCAAAGAAACAGATAAGAAAAATACCTTGGGTACTCCTGCACTGGCAAATCTTGAAGCGATCGGAAATAAGTTCATATCTGTGTATCCAAATCCTGTAAGTAATTCGCAGTTCAAAATAACCTTTGATCACAATCCTGCAGGGAAATATATGATTGAATTAAATGACTTGCAGGGTCGCCTTATTGAGCGAAGGGTATCATACATAAAATCAATCGGACAGGTCGAGAATTTTCGTTTACAAAGAAAACAGGCAGCGGGTATTTACATGATTAAGATCACTGACGGTAATAACAAGATCGTCTTTTCGGATAAATTGATCGTTCAATAAATCTTTTTTAGAATCATTGAAAAAAAGCTGCTTTACAAAGCAGCTTTTTTGTTAACATTTACTGGCAATAAATTGAATTTTCATATCGCAAATGGATAAATTTGTAATCTATTTAAAAGGCTTATTATTAATAAAATATTTTGCAGAATATAGAACCATACGACAACTGGAATTATCTCTATATATCGGAAGAAGATCAGCGTTCTCCTTTTTATGGCCGGGAATACAGTGAGTTTTCATTTAGCCTGACCGTTTATAACTATTACATCCATCCACTCTGGGATGAGTTTGGGAGCGCCACCCTTTATATGAAAGTTTTGATGGCAGATTACAACGAGCAGTATGCTATTATAGAGCTGATAGGAGAGTGGAACGATGCCATTGAAAATGATATTATGAGAATGAAGCGTGACGTTATAGACGAATTCATCCGGGAGGGAATTAAAAAGTTTATACTTATTGCAGAAAACGTTCTGAATTTCCATAGCAGTGACGATAGTTATTATGAAGAATGGTACGAAGATTTGCAGGACGAGAATGGTTGGGTGGTGTGCCTTAACATGCCCGAAGCCACGCAGTATGATTTTAAGAAAGCACGCCTCAACAATTATATTGAGCTAATAAATTTCCCTCAATGGCGCACCATGAAACCTGAGTTTCTTTTCACGCAGATTGATAACGTTTTACTTCGACGTCTTAATACCTGATTTACTTTCCCGAAAATTATTTAGCATAAAGAAATGCATTGGCCTGATTTTTAAACTTCCTGTAGTATTTTTGTGCATCTGAAATTTTCAATTCCCTGAATTTATGACCTGGAAACATTTGTTTACCTCTTCGATAGGAAAAAAATTCGTAATGGCTTTTACGGGATTTTTTCTTATCACATATTTAATTATCCATGCTTCCATCAATGCGATGATATTTTATAATGACGAAGGGGCCACCTTTAATAAGGCCGCTTATTTCATGAGTCATAACTTTTTTATACGTTTTATGGAAATAGGGTTGTTCGCCGGATTTATACTTCATATTATCCAGGGACTTTTGTTGTGGAAACAAAACCAGGCAGCAAGGAAAACGTCATACAAAAATTACAACTCCCCACCGGGGGTAAAATGGTACAGCCGCGCTATGGGCTGGTTGGGAACTTTTTTATTGTTATTCCTGGTCATGCATCTTTATCACTTTTGGTCAGGCACAAAAAATGAAATGTATTTCAATGGTCCGCAGGTAAATCTTTACGAAGAGATGAAAGAAATTTTCACAAATCCATTGTTATTTACTTTATACATGATCGGGCTGGTTTCCTTATTATTTCACCTGCTGCAGGGCTTTCAGAGCGCGTTCCAGACTTTCGGAATAAATCACAAAAGGTGGACGCCGATCATCAAAGGTATCGGCGTATTTTATGCTGTCGCAATATGTATTCTGTTTGCATTTATGCCCATATCATTTATGGCGGGCTGGCTGCAATAATTTTAAAACCAATTGTTTTTCTCAAGACAAATTCAATACTAACGTATGGCCTTAGACGCAAAAATACCAGAGGGAGATTTAGATGAAAAGTGGACCGGGTATAAAAGCCATGTGAAACTGGTAAGCCCTGCTAACAAACGGAGGCTGGAAGTAATAATTGTAGGTACCGGTCTCGCCGGTGCATCTGCTGCAGCTACTTTGGGCGAATTAGGATATAAGGTAAAAGCATTTTGTTTCCAGGATAGTCCCCGAAGAGCGCATTCCATTGCTGCACAGGGTGGCATCAATGCCGCCAAGAATTATCAAAATGACGGTGACTCAGTATTCAGACTTTTTTATGAAACTATAAAAGGGGGCGATTATCGGGCACGTGAGGCAAATGTTCACCGTCTCGCTGAAGTAAGCACATCGATCATTGATCAATGTGTTGCACAGGGTGTGCCTTTTGCAAGGGAATACGGCGGCCTTTTAAGTAACCGTTCCTTTGGAGGCACGCAGGTACAACGCACTTTCTATGCGGCCGGCCAAACGGGGCAACAACTTCTTCTTGGAGCCTATGGGGCGTTGGAAAGACAAGTTTCTCTCGGGAATGTACAAATGTATTCCCGCCATGAAATGTTGGATATCGTAAAAATAGACGGGAAGGCAAGAGGAATTATTGCAAGAAATGAAATGGCTTGGGAGATAATCTAAAAAAAATAGCAGCTACAAAATTCCACACTACCCGGCCAATACGATTTTTTACTGAAAACGAGGGGCCGGCATGTGTATTTTGATTGACCATAATTCTTGTGGACGTGGCGAACAATTCTTATTAATTTTTTAAAGCTTCGGCCAATCTAAAGGATGCGGATGTTGTAGTAAAATGCTCTCTATAACACAGATATGCATGCTCGGCCATTGTAGTCCTGCGTTGTGTAG
>JBDSPQ010000228.1:0-6212 GCA_039930305.1 Ginsengibacter sp.
AAAATGAATACGTGACCATCTTAAAAGGCAATTGGAAAATACGTGTTGAAAAGGTTTCCGAAATTCCGATAACTTTTGGTGGAAAGGCTATGCATAATATTATGAACACATTGCCATCAGTACTTGCCTGCTATCTTTTTAGGAATATAAAGGTAGAAGACATACGCCAGGCCTTGCATACATTTATTCCATCAATTACACAAACTCCCGGCAGGCTTAACCTTTTCGAATTCAAAAATTTTAAATTCCTCGCAGACTTTGCTCATAATCCTGCGGGTTTGAATCTTTTGTGCGATTTTGTAAATAGGTTGGAATCTACCTATAAGGTGGGTATCATCAGCGGAACCGGTGATAGAAGAGATGAAGATATAAGAGAAATCGGCAGGATTTCCGGTAAAAACTTTGATGAAATAATTGTAAGGCAGGATAAGCATCTCCGTGGGCGTACAGCGGAAGAAATTATTGATCTGTTGATTGAAGGTATTAATGAGGGGAAAACAAAGGATATTCCTATTATGGTTTTGCAAAAAGAAAAAGAAGCTATACAGTATGCCTATGACCATGTGAAGCCGGGTGCCATCATTACCATTATGTGCGATGTTATTCCTGATGCCCTGGATTATATTAAGAAACTAAAAGAAGATGAAGACCATCAACACGAAACATCCGTGATTTAAAGCAGCTTCTGAATCATTTTTGAAATTTTCCTCCATAACCTTACTTTTGCACTCCAATTGTCCCATAGTATAAAGGTAGTACGACAGATTTTGATTCTGTTTGTCGAGGTTCGAATCCTCGTGGGACAACAAAAGCCACGTTTTATATAGTAATTCGTGGTTTTTTGCTTTCCGGAAAGTGAATAAAATAATGAAAGATGTTGTTAAATTATGTTTTAAATTGTATAGAACTTTCTTGAACATACAGTATGAAAATGTCTACAAGACCCCCCACAAAACGAATGCTTTCCAAATTGAAGGAGTGCCACGAAAAAGAGCTTCAAAATAGCGATCAGAAGTTTCCCTGTCTTCCGGAGGAAATGAAGTCTTCGTTAGCGGGCCTGTATAAAAGGGGATTGATTGAAACCCGCATAGAGATGGTTAAGAATAAAAAGCAGCTTTGCATCTACGTCAGCGACGCTGGGAAAAAATTACTAGCCGAATCCGCGGCCGAATAATACAAATTGCCGGGTGTTTCTTTAAATACTGTGCTGAAAAATTGGTAGCGCTAACTTTTCTTAATTTTATTCTTCTGACGTAGGAATATTATTTCATTTTTTTATAAAACTCAATTTAACTAATCATAATTATGTTCGAATCTTTAAGTGACAGATTGGATACTGCGTTTAAAAACTTAAAAGGACAGGGAAGAATTACAGAGTTGAATATAGCCTCCACTATTAAAGACATCAGGCGTGCTTTGGTAGATGCTGATGTGAACTATAAAATTGCCAAAGAGTTTACTGACAGTATTAAAGATAAGGCCACCGGTGAAAAAGTGATTAATGCGGTGAGCCCGGGCCAGTTGATGGTTAAAATAGTAAAAGATGAACTCACTGAATTGATGGGTGGGTCAGAAGAAGAATTGAATATCACCGGAAATCCTGCAGTTATATTAATAGCAGGATTACAGGGAAGTGGTAAAACTACGTTCAGTGGTAAACTGGCCAATTATTTAAAAACCAGGAAGGGCAAATCTCCCATGTTGGTTGCGGCTGATATCTATAGGCCGGCCGCCATCGATCAATTAAATATCCTGGGAGGCCAGATAAATGTGGATGTCTATAGTGAGCCGGATAATAAAGATGTTGTGTCGATAGCCAGGAATGCAATAAAGGAAGCCCGCACCAGAAATAAAAATGTTGTAATTATTGATACGGCAGGACGCCTTGCTATTGATGAGGTCATGATGAATGAAGTAGCCAATATCAAGGAAGCAGTAGATCCAAAAGAAATATTATTTGTAGTAGACAGCATGACTGGACAGGATGCGGTAAATACTGCGGCCGCTTTCAATAAAAGATTGGACTATACTGGTGTTGTGCTCACTAAGCTTGACGGTGATACAAGGGGTGGTGCAGCTATTTCCATAAAATACACAGTAAATAAGCCAATTAAATTTGTAAGCAGCGGTGAGAAGATGGATACCCTGGATGTATTTTATCCGGAAAGAATGGCCCAGAGAATTTTAGGGATGGGTGATATAGTAAGTCTTGTGGAGAAAGCCCAGGAACAATTCGATGAGGTAGAGGCGGCAAAGCTGGAGAAAAAGATTCGTAAAAACCAGTTTGATTTTGAGGATTTTAAGACACAACTTCAACAGATCAAGAAAATGGGAAACCTGAAAGATCTTATGGGTATGATTCCCGGTGTGGGCAAGCAGATAAAAGATATAGATATTAATGACGACTCATTTAAGGGCATCGAGGCAATCATCAATTCTATGACACTTCAGGAGAGGCGAAACCCGGATATCATAAATCCGGGCAGGAAGCAACGTATCGCTACTGGGAGTGGAAAAGATATTAGTGAAGTAAACCAGTTTATCAAGCAATTTGACCAAATGAAGAATATGATGAAAATGATGAATAAAATGCCGATGGGTAACCTGGCAGGTTTTGGAAAAAGATAACCCTGTTTCCAATAATAATTAATTAAAAACGTATTATCTTAGATGCAAAAGAGAGGCGGAGATTTTGGAGGTTTGATTTGTCATTTTGAACTAAACCTCTTATTTTCGCAATCCTTTCGAAACCAAATTTAATCACAACCCAAAAAAATTTCTATTTTTTATGGCTGTAAAAATGAGATTGCAACGCCATGGCTCAAAGAAGAGACCATTTTATTTCATAGTAGTTGCAGATGCCAGAAGCCCGCGTGACGGAAAATTTATCCAAAAACTTGGATCTTATAATCCCTTAACAGTACCGGCGAGTATTCAAATTGACCGCCAAAAAGCTTTGGAGTGGTTGCACAAAGGTGCACAACCCACTGACACGGTCCGTCGGATTCTTAGCTTTAAAGGTGTGTTATACCTTAAGCACTTGTTGCGGGGAGTTACTTTAGGCTTGTTTGACGAAGCTGCTGCAATGGAGAAGTTTACGAAGTGGAGTTCTGAACATGATTCCGAGTTTGCAAAAAGACAGGAGTCACACAAGAAAAGCAGGATCTCTTCCAGTAGAACCCCTGTCGCCCGGAGAACCGCTACTCCTGTGAAACCGTCAGCTCCGCCCGAATCTGCACCAAAAGAAGAGAAGGAAACAGTTGATGCTCCGGAAACAGTAAATGAGAACTCTGCAGGCAGCGAAGAGTAAGACGACACTCTATTCTACTTAAATAGCTTTAAAAAGCTGTCTCAAGTTTGGGGCGGCTTTTTTTATGCTTTGCAATAATGCTTTTAGCCCGGTCGTATCGCCCGTCAATAATTAATTTATTAGCTCTTTATTATCATTTGTGTATATCCGGTGGCATTATAATTGTGATTTAGCCTGATGTTATAGATTAATAAACTTTAAAAAAAAATTACAATGAAAATAATTCGGTTTTTATCCATTTCTATTCTTGCAGTAGGAATGTTTGCTTATGCGAATCCGGTATTAAGCCAGGAGAAGCAGGAAGAGAAAATAGAAGCATCTGTAAATGTTTTACAGGATTTTGGCAAAATGAAGGAAAGTATTCCTGCGGAAATGCTGAAGGTAACTGAAGGAATTATTATCGTACCAAAACTTATCAACGCTGGGTTTGTTGTAGGCGGCAAAAGAGGCAAGGGCATTGCTATGGTAAAGCTTGAAGATGGCAGTTGGAGCAATCCAGCCTTTGTAACAATTACCGGGGGAAGTCTTGGCTTACAGGCCGGGGTTCAATCCACCGATCTTGTATTGATATTTAAAAGCAGGGAAACGCTGGAAAATATTGGAAAAGGAAGTTTTACTTTGGGAGGGGATATTTCTGTCGCAGCCGGGCCGGTAGGACGCAGTTCTTCTGCAAGTACTGATTATAAGCTGGAAGCCGAAGTTTACTCCTATTCGAGAAGTAAAGGTCTTTTTGCAGGTATAAGTCTTGGTGGTTCTGCAATCGATATAGATCAGAAATCAAATGAAGCTTTTTATGGAAGCGAGCTAAGTGCGGCAACTTTATTTGCTGATTCTGATAAAAGCAATACTCCGGAAATTCAAAAACTTAAAGCAGAATTGAACGGTATGTATCAGTAGTTGATAAGAAAAAAACAAACTAAAAGGCGGTCCATCAGGCCGCCTTTTTGGTGCTTGCCGTGTTTTATTTATCATATTTTCTCCAATCCGGATTGTGTAAATTCAGGCTGCATTTTTCATTCAGCTCGTTTATAAAATAGGAAATAAGCTCAGGTGAAGTGGCTTCATCGTGCATATGCATAAAAAAGTAGAGTTCTTGTAACCCGTTTTTCAGCCAGTATTGGATGCGCTTCACCCAGGCATCACAACGTGCATAGTCCGTCTTGTGCAGGCTATTGCCTACGAAACGAATAAATGTTTTGGGAATAGTGAGTTGCATATGCGTCATATCCCTGCGACCAGCAGTATCGGTAATGATAAAGCCAATATTTTCTAAAGTAAACTCTTTCATCAACTCTTTCAACAAACTATCATCGCTATACCAGCCGGAATGGCGCAACTCAACAAATAGTTGATGACCTTTCGGGAAGTCGTGAAGGAATTCGTAAAGAATCTTTGATTTTGATGGTCCAAAATTTTCCTGCAATAAAAGAAAAACCGGTCCCAGGTTCTTTTCAAAACCACTAACTGCAGTCAAGAAAGATTTGATTAATTCCTGCTGCTTTGCCATGTCCGGGCTGGGAAGAATGTATCGGACGAGTTTTGGGCAAAAAAGAAAATTTTGACCTTTAGCTTTTTCCTCCCAGGTTTTTACCTGATCTAAAGTTGGCATTTTATAAGAGGTGGCGTTAAGCTCGATCGAATTAAAATGTTCTACATACAATTTTAGAAAATCCTTTTCAGGCGTCCCTTTTGGATAAATTTTCCCAATCCAATCCTTTCTTCCCCATTTCGCACAGCCAACATACACTTTAGGATTAGTAGTTTTTGAACCCTTCAATATATGCTTATTCGAGGCGGGTTCCTTTGGCAGGCTGAAGTCAATCTTACTTAACAAGCTTTCAGCTACTCTTCCAAATTCCATTTTAATATTTTTTGTGTTTAGAAATCAGCAGGCTGGTGTAAAACTCATTTTTTGAAAAGAGTCTACATATTTCTTCTGTACTGTCCGCCAACCTCGTATAGAGCATTGGTTATTTGCCCTAATGAGCAGTACTTAACGGTTTCCATAAGTTCTTCAAAAAGATTGCCATTGTCAATGGCTACCTCCTTTAGTCTGGACAACATTTCGGCACTTGTATGTTTATGCCGTTCATGAAATTGCGCCAGGTTTTTTATCTGCAAATCTTTCTCGTCATTTGTACTTCTTATTACCTCTGCCGGTAGTATGGTCGGAGATCCTAATTTGTTTAAAAAAGTATTTACTCCGACAATGGGGAATTCTCCGCTGTGCTTCTGCGTTTCGTAATAAAGGCTTTCTTCCTGTATTTTATTTCGCTGATACATCCTTTCCATTGCTCCGAGTACGCCTCCCCGTTCCGATATGCAGGTAAATTCTTTCATCACCGCTTCTTCCACCAAGTCGGTTAATTCCTCGGTTAAAAAACTCCCCTGGTTAGGATTCTCATTTTTTGCCGTCCCCAATTCCCGGTTTATGATTAACTGAATGGCCATGGCGCGGCGTACACTTTCTTCAGTCGGTGTGGTTATCGCCTCATCATATGCGTTAGTATGCAGGCTGTTGCAATTGTCGTAGATAGCATATAGCGCCTGTAATGTTGTTCTTATGTCATTAAAATCAATTTCCTGCGCATGGAGGCTGCGTCCGCTGGTCTGTATATGGTATTTAAGCATTTGAGACCTTTCATCTGCATTATAAATTGTCTTCATGGCTTTTGCCCAGATACGGCGTGCCACTCTGCCGATTACGCTGTATTCAGCATCCATACCATTGCTGAAAAAGAAGGACAGGTTGGGAGCAAAATCATTTATATTCATCCCCCTGCTTAAATAATATTCAATATAAGTGAAACCGTTTGACAGAGTAAATGCCAACTGTGTTATAGGGTTAGCGCCTGCTTCAGCGATATGATATCCACTTATGGAAACAGAATAAAAATTTCTA